>JALUWV010000108.1 GCA_027019335.1 Sulfurimonas sp.
CCTCAACATTTTCCACGACTAAAATAGCATCATCGACAACAATCCCTATGGCCAAAATAAGACCAAAAAGTGTGAGAAAGTTGATGGAAAATCCACCTGCAATTTGCATCGCTGCAAATGCACCGATAAGTGAAACAGGAATCGTAATGGCTGCTATGAGTGTCGGTCTCCATGAACCGAGAAACACAAAGATAATGAGCATAACCAAAGCAACGGCAATATAAAGATTTTGGACAACATTGTTAATGGCAACTTGCACATACTTTGTTGTGTCATAAGGGACACTATATGTGACACCATCAGGAAAGCGACTTTTGAGCTTTTGCATCGTTTTTTCTACATCTTGACGGATTTGTAGGGAGTTTGCATCGCCGAGTTGGTAAACACCGATAAGCCCTGCTGGTTTTTTTGCACTAATAGCATTCCAATCATACGACTCACTCCCCAACTCCACTTTTGCGACATCACTCAGGGAGACAAGTGAGCCATCTTTTTTGTGTTTGAGGATGATTTTGTTAAATTCACTCACATCACTGAGTCTTCCTTCTGTTGTGAGCGTAAAGACTTGTTTTTGGTTTGCAAAGCTTGGATTAGCACCAATTTTTCCGATGGAGGCTTGCTTGTTTTGGCTTTTAATGGCATTGATGACATCTATTGGAGTGAGTTGTAAGGCTTTGAGTTTATCTGGGTTGAGCCAGATACGCATTGCATACTTCTTTTCACCCATATTTTGTGCTTGCCCGACACCAGAGATACGTTTAATCTCATCTAAGATATTGATATTTACAAAGTTTGAGAGAAAACTATCATCGTAGCGTTCATCCCCATTTATCGCTATAAGACAGACAAGAGAAGGACTTTTTTTGTTTACCATCACACCGCGTTGGCGTACCTCTTCAGGGAGTGAGGCAGTTGCTGTGGAGACTTTGTTTTGTACATCCACCGCACCTATATCGACATCATACCCAGGTTTAAAATAAACATTGATACTTGAAGAGCCATTGGATGTGGACGAGGAATCCATGTAGATGACACCTTTGATACCATTGAGTTTATCTTCTAACACACGGGTCACGGTATCTTCTACAACAAAGGCATTGGCACCTGTATATGTTGCACTGACATTCACAACGGGAGGTGCGACATCAGGATACTCTGAGATAGGAAGCTTCAAAAGTGAAACAAGCCCTAAGACAACAATAATCAAAGCAATCACAATAGCAAATATAGGTCTTTTTATAAAGGTTACAGAAAACATTGTTTATCGCTTCTTTGGAACAAGATGGTTGTGTTTGAGTATGGCTTGAATCCCTTGTGTTTGACTGACATCTGTTGTTGTGACAGCGATACCTTCTTTGAGTTTCATCAAAGCAGAGACGACAACCCTCTCTCCATCTTGCAGCCCTTTAGAGACACTTGTGTAGTACTGAGTACTATAGCCTTTGTGAATATTTTTGCGTTGGAGGGTGTTGTTGGCATCTACAACATAAACATAATTACCTATCTGGTCGCTAAAGATAACCTCAGGTGGAAGCATTAAAAATTTATATGTGTCATTGATGAAAATATTGATATAAACAAAAGTTCCAGGGAGTACTTTATACTCACTGTTTTGTATGGTAGCACGCATGGTAATGGTCGAAGTGAGGGCATCAACACTATTGTTTGCAAAGTCAAGCGAACCATTGAGTCTGAACTTGTCAACACTATCTGCCACTTCTATAAAAACAGAAGCATTCCCTTTGCTTTTGTACTTTTGAAAGAGTCTTACATCTTTTTGTGAGGGAGAAAAGTAAGTATAGAGAGGGTTTATTTGTACTATCGTTGTGAGGAGTGTTGCCTCTCCTTGCCCTACAAGATTGCCGACATCTACATATCTTGCACTTATTCTTCCTGAAACGGGAGCTTTGATGATGGTATAGTCGAGTTGTAGTTTTGCTTTGTGTATTTGAGCAACATCACCTGCTATGATGGCTAGGAGTTTTTTCTTGTTTGCTTGGTACTGCTCTAAGATGGAACGCGGAGCAAGACCCTCTGCCACAAGCGGAGCATATCTTTGAACATCTGCTTTTGCAAGGGCTAAAGCAGCCTCATCTTGTGCTTTTTTTGCTTGGGCGATGTTGAGGTTGGCAATGTACTCGGATTGTTCGATTTTAAAAAGTTTTTGACCCTTCTTTACGACTTGACCATCTTTAAAGTAACGCTTCTCAAGGACTCCAGAGACTCTTGCCTTGACCGCTTGCTGACTACTCGCTTTTGTCATAGCCGTGTATCTTTTCCAAATAGGAACTGCTTCTTTATGTACTGTAATAGTGTTTACTTGAAGGGGTGGTAGGGCTTTTTTAGGAAGTGTCTGTTTTTCGTTTGAACAAGAGACTAAGAAAAGAAAAGAAGAAATAAGCAGGAGGTTAAATACTTTAAAGGTGTCTAGCATAGCGAATCCTATGAATTTGATTGTGTATTGTAGCATAGATTATTTTGCTTCTTACACAATCCATACACACTTTTGGAGTATAATGAGCTATAAAGGAAAAAAGGAGGATATTATGTGTATCCCTCATGGTGCTACTGGCACAAAAAGTAATGGTTTTGTGAAAAAATCAAGACCCCCCAAACATATTGCAAGAGTATCGCAGGATGAATTTGAAAAAGGCGACCCTGATTTTGTAGATGAGCGAACGAGTGAGTATGTTCCAAAGAAGAAAGCCTCTTTTATAGAGAAACTCTTTAAAGATTGATGCAAACTATGAAAAACAAACTCTCCCGAAGAAACTTTTTAAAAGCAGGCTTTCTCTCTAGTTCTGTGATGGTTATGAGTGGGTGTAGCCTCTTTAGTATCACAACACCACAAGAGACATTGCGAGTTTTACAAGATGACCTCTTTCCAAAAGCAGAAGCCTTAGGTATCAACACAAGCTCTTATCTACACATTGTATTTCACCATAGCCGTATCTCTAAAGCAGAAAAAGAGTACCTCAAAAATGGGGTGAAATGGCTCAATGAAGAGGCGGTAAAACTCCATAAAACAAGCTATGTAAAACTCCTCTCTACACAAAGAGAAAATGTTTTACAAAATTTTGTGAAAACAGATTGGGGTGAAGTGTATCTAGCAGATGTGATGAACTACCTTTTTGAAGCGATGTTAGGCGACCCAATTTATGGGGGAAATACAAAAGAAGCAGGCTGGAAATGGCTTCAATTTGAGGGTGGGCAACCCAGACCAAAAGAGAGATATTTATAATGTATGATGTATGTATAATCGGAAGTGGAGCAGGGGGTTCACCTATTGCCTATGAGTTGGCAAATGCGGGTTTTAAGGTTGTGGTACTTGAAAAGGGAGCTAACTATACTGAAAAAGATTTTAACAAAGATGAGTTAGCCGTTTCAAGACGCGATATGTTTACCCCACCTTTGAGTGAGCAAAAGCACATCATCAATGAGTATGCACCAGATGGCACTTTTACTCGGTATGATGGTGAAAAATCAGGCTGGAACTTTTGGAATGGTTCCCTTGTAGGGGGTTCATCAAACCTCATGAGTGGTTATTTTCACCGACTCAAACCCAATGATTTTAAACTCAAATCTGTGTATGGGGAGATAGAGGGAGCTAATGTTGTGGATTGGGCGATAAGCTATGAAGAGCTAGAACCTTTTTATGATAAGGTAGAAAAGATTGTGGGGGTAAGTGGCAAAATTGTCAATCATAAACATCAAGAGCCGCGTTCTTCACTGAGTTTTCCCTACCCCGAGCTTCAAACTAATGGCGTGACAAAGTGGTTTGACAAGGCGTGTGAAGTCTTAGGTTACGAGTCCATCCCCACACCTCGAGCGGTACTTTCCCAAGATGCTCTCAAACGCAGAGGCTGTTACTACTCAAACTTTTGTGGGAGTTATGGGTGTGCGAGTGGAGCAAAAGGAAGTGCGCGAGCGGCACTTTTGCAAAAGTGTGAAGCCAAGATTATTACCGATGCCTTTGTGTATAAACTTGAGAGTGATGCAAAACAGATAAAAAAAGCATACTACTATACAAAGTTAGGGTTTGCCCATGCGATAAAAGCAAAAATCTTTGTAGTTGCAGCACAAGCAATAGAGACTTCCCGTCTGCTTTTAAACTCCAAGAACAAGTTTTTCCCACAAGGTTTGGCAAACTCGAGTGGTGAAGTGGGAAAAAATCTTATATTTTCTGCTGGTGGCAGTGGACAAGGACGATTTGTTTTTGAAAAATTGACACAAAAACAGCAAGAAGAGCTAATGACAACGGGACTCTTTTTTAACCGCTCTTTGCAAGATTGGTATGAGTATGAAGCGGAGGGGAAAAAGTATAAAGGGGGGACGATAGACTTTCTTTTTGAACATCAAAACATCATTCCGCGTGTTAAACGTGAGATGTATGATGCAGAGGGTAAGCTTTTGTGGGGAGAGGCACTTGCACAAAAAATCCATAAAACCTTAACCACTTCACGGGTACTCACTTTTGAAGTTTTTAATGACTGGCTACCGACGGATAATTGTTCAGTGAGTGTGGATGATACGACAGAAGATAAGTATGGTGTTCTCGTGGGAGTGATTAACCTTAACGGACATCCTCATGACCTCCAAGTAGGTGAGCATTTGGCAAAAAAAGCGGTGAAAGTTTTAGAAATGATGGGAGCTGTAGAGATTAGCTACAACATCTCTTCTGCCCCACCACCAAACCTTGTCGCTGGAGGATGCCGTTTTGGAGAAGATGTAAAAACTTCTGTTTTAGATAAAAACTGTAAAGCACATGATTTGGAAAACCTCTATGTTACAGATGCTTCCTTTATGCCAACGGGCGGGAGTGTCCCTTATACTTGGACGATTTATGCCAACTCTTTTCGTGTGGCTGAGGTAATTAAAAAAGAGTTGAGTAGTTAGAGTTTAAGCTAAACAATGCTCTTTTAATGCGATATCTACAATTAACGCGAGAGCGTAAAAAATTCTGCTATTTTCTCAGTCCATTATATTTTTGAAAAAGTTACACCCGTTGGGTAAAGTCTTTGAGTGGGACTTTTTCTCTCCTATATTTTGTTATCATTAAATATAATTTGAAAATTAATCGTCTTCTTAAATGTTGCTAACAGTCCTTTTAATAACTCATCTCTTTCAGTCTCTAATAATTGGGCTTCTGGATGAGCAATAATATAAAACCATGGTGGCATTTCACCTTCTTCAAACTCTTCTTTTGCTTCATCACCTTTATTCCTTTTTTGTTTTCCCCACATTGACACATTAAAATGCTCTCTGCCTTCTTCAACATCATGTTGAACTAACCAAGAAACAGGTGCAATATTACTATACCAAGGCCATTTAGTTTTATTACTATGACAATCTCCACACGCACGATAAAACAACTTCTCTGTTTTTGGACTATCCCATTTTGCTTCTGCAAGAACAGGTGGATTTGAATGTTCTTTTCCATATGGTATAAACTGAATAATTATTGCAATGAGAGCAATAATAATTAAAACTTTGTATTTCATGGCTGACTTCTTTTTGTTATGATGTCAATGTTTCTTATGTCCTTAAAGTTACAACGGGAGTCCGTTGAGTTTGTAAGGTTTTTTGACTAGCTACTTATTCGCTACTATGTTTTGTTAGGTTTTGCAACTCTCTATCTGTTAATCCTGTAATTATTTTAATAGTTCCTAAATCTAAACCTTGTTTTAATGATTTTATAGCTATTTCTAATTTTTCTTTCTTTGCACCTTCAATATGACCTTCTTTTTTACCCTCAATATGACCTTCTATTTTACCTTCAATCCTACCAATAACATAAGTAGATTCATAAGCACTCGCTTGGTCATGAAGTGATTTTTGATACCTCTCGTACTCTGCTCTTTCCTCATCATCCATTTTGAGA
>JALUWV010000109.1 GCA_027019335.1 Sulfurimonas sp.
CACTTGAAAGTGCCAATGAAGCCAACCTCACAAAAGATGAGTTAGAAGCACAACATAAAAGAAAAGAGTTTATATCTGTTCAAAGACTTGCCATCATGAAAGCTAAAAATGATGGAATTGAACAAGGGATTGAGCAAGAAAAAATAAATATTGCAAAAAATCTTCTTGATATCCTTGATAATCAGACTATATCATTAAAAACTGGACTTGATATTACTCTTATAAATACATTAAGAGAGTAATCCATAAGGATTACTCTCTCTTTAGCGATACTCTACTCTATTTCTACCCTTTTCTTTTGCATCATACAATGCCTTGTCACACCTGTCTATTAAGTCAAATGGGGCATCTTTGACTCCCACTGAAGTGACACCTATGCTGATGCTTATATCTATATCTTTTCCTTGAAATGTAAATGTATGATTTTTAGTCGTTTCTCGTATCTTTTCTGCGAGTTTTATAGCCCCTGCAACTTTCGTTTGCGGTAAAATGACGATAAACTCTTCACCACCAAAACGACCACAAATATCTGAATTTCTCAATAAAGTTTTGACCAAAGAACTCAATTCGCTCAAAACAAAATCCCCTGCTAAATGACCGTAAACATCATTTACCTTTTTAAACCAATCAATATCATACATTAAAAGTGAAAAAGGATTTTCTTTATAACGCAAATATGTTGCCAAGGAGTTTGTCACAAAGGACTCTATCTCTACTTTGGTATAACATTTTGTCAAACCATCAAGATGACTCCCTGCCTTTGTCTCTTCTATAATTTTATCCCACTGCTTACACTCTTGAATAAGATAATAAATATGCGCATTTTTTTGTTTTCTGATAATCCAATACGCTTGATTTGCAATCATAAACCTATCAAAAATTGGAAATCTATTTTCAGCATAGTTTTTCGCTATAAAATCTTCAAATTGTGTCAAATCTTGAACAGCAAAATTTTCAAATGGAGCAGACCCATAACTATACACGATTTTACCATCTAACTGGTCTATAACAATAACCCCAAGATATAATGATTTTAAAATATCATAATGCAATTATTTCAATCTCTTCTTTAAAATCTTTTTCATCACTTTTTTCGTTGTTGCATAAGTATGAACATCTCCCAAATTAATGTTAAGATGTGTCAAACTTTTTGCTATGTTCCCTGTGACTCCTGTGATGTAAGGTTTCACACCCATATAATGTATAGTATTGTTCAGTTTTATAATTTGGTTCGCAACTTCTGAATTCATATCGAAAATAGCACTTATGTCAACAATCACATTTGAGTACTCTTTCTTTTCTATCTCATGCATTACTTTATCAATTATCTGCAATATTCTATGCGAATCCAAAGTTCCAACGATAGAGACCATCAAAACACCTTCCCATATTTCACTAATAGGTGCTTCTCTTTCTGACAACTCTTGTGTCGTTGTGATTTGATGGTGTTTATTTGCTTGAAGCATTGAAACTATCAGTTGCGATGTTAAAGACTCAAAAAACTTTGTAATTGGTGCCACATTTTCAAGATTAAAAAGCTTATTTTCTTCTAGTAGTTTTAAGATTGGAAACTTTAAAAAACACGTATATACTGAATTATTGAAATGAAAAAAAGCATCTTCTCCAATGATATCATTGATTTTAAGCAAAAAATGTTTCAATGCTTCTGCTTCATCATTGGATGCGTCTAAACCTGACTCGACACACTCTTCAAAAAAGCCTAAAAAATCATCATAATGACGGTACTCATCATCTTTTTGATTATCCTCAAAATAGTGTAACCATTCACCAATAAGTTGTTCTGAACTGTTTTGCACAATACCAAGTAATGCACTTTTAAAATTATCTGTCATTTTCTCTTCCTTTTTGTTCTAAGATTACGATTGTTTTATCATCATATACTACGGATGCAAAATTCATAGCACAGAGTGCTATCATTAAAGAACTACTCTTTTTTGGCAGTTCTTGCAACATTTTTTCCATTTTACCAACATCCATTCCATCCGTGGCAGCAATCAGTTTTTCATGTTTCTTCAAGTGAAAAGAGTGCTTATCTATGTTTGCAAACACTTCACCGACTATGCCCTCTTTTTGTGAAATATATTGAAATTCTTTGTCATTTTGAACCCAAAATGATATATTTCCCACACCACAAATTTGCACAGAGGATGCAGAAACTTCCATCACAGATAAAACAGCCCCCCGCATACTCTCTCTTTTAAGATACTTATGAATAGTATCAAAAAACTCATCTGCTATCAAACAAGAAAAAGGATGTTTGTAAAATAATGATTTGAGATATACAGCCGTTTTATAGGCTTTTTTTCCATGCCCACTACTATCTGCTAAAAGTAAAAATCTTCCTTTTTTGACAAATAAATCGCCACTGACCTTTTCAGTAATATATGGAACACCTAAGGAACACACCGCTGGATTATAATCTCTAGGAGACACCAGTACAACTGTGCCATGCATACTTTCTTTGGTATAAGATACTATTTCTACATGATAGAGTGCATCATGATTCATTTGATATAAGCCAATGCCTAAGGAATTTTCTTTTTGCGAGGTGCCATTTTCCATTGCCCAATGAATATTTTCAATGCCGCCTCCATTATCTAAGGATGCGATATGTATCTGACTTTGACTATCTTGTAAAATCCATATCTCTCCACCCTCTGTATACTTGTGTAGATTTGTAGATAATTCCATCAAACAAAAAACCAAATAACTACTTTGAGGGTGTTGCAATCTTTTTAAAATATTTTGTAAAGTTCTTTTCGCATAAATAATATCTGATTCATTTTTTATTTTAATTTGTTCCAAAATTATCATAATAAATATCCAATATCACGTTCTATATTTTTAGAAATAGTATTATCGCGTATGATAAACTGAAATTCAAACAACATATCCAACTTTTTTTTGATACTCTCTTGAATTTTGCTCATCTTATAACTGATAAACTCGCCCCTTTGCCCAATATACAAAATAGCAAATTTATCTGCATGTAATCGAAAAGTAAAAACTTCTCGCGGTTGTGGATTTTTCATTTTTGTGATACCTAAGAACTCTTTGTTGATTATATTTGCAGTAGTTTGTAAAATAATATCGCCTTTATGTAATCCAAAAGCTTTGTTATAATCTTTAAACTCTTTTAAATTACTCTCAATTAAAGAAACCTTGTATCCATAGTCATGGCTTTTTCGGAGTAAACTGAGAAGTGCATCACGATTGAGTAGTTTTGTTAAGTGGTCGGTAAAGAAAAAGCTATTTCTTTGCTCTTCAAGACCAACAAATTCAATCTTTTTATACTTATTTTTTTGAATAATACCAAGCTTTTTAATCATCAACATAAATGCTTTATAAAGTTCAGGGTCAAACTTCTTTTTTTCTTGCATGGTATCCATAATGGCTATCGCATCATTAAACTGTATAGATGCCCTATAAATGCGACTCGTGGTTAAGGCATCAAATACATCTGCGATGGAAAGAATACGCGAATAAAGGGGAATTTCTTTCCCTTTGAGTCCATCAGGGTACCCACTCCCATCAAAGTTTTCATGATGATGTTTCACGGCATCTTTGAGATAAGAAAAATTTTTTAATTTTTCGATGATTTGTCCGCTTATATAACTATGCATCTGTATCAGTTCAAATTCACTCAACTCCAACTTCGTTGGTTTGAGTAAAATGTTATCAGGAATCCCTATCTTACCGACATCATGTAAAAGCCCTGCGATGTACACATCTTCACACTCTTGAGGCGAAAGTTTTAATGCTGCTGCTAAGTGTTTTGCATAATATGCCACATTTTCAGAATGCCCTTGTGTATAAGCATCTCGAATCTCTGTTGAGTATATAAGTGGCATAATTTCACTAATATCATTTTTAATAATTTTATCCTTTTCTTATCTAATCAACATCATACATTCAGTATAACACTTCTTTAAAAAAAAGATGCTTTTTCTATTTAAAAATAGAAAAAAATTTATAATTTGTTACTTATGTTTATGCTCTATTTTGCGACGATATGAAATTTTATATGCTCTATATCTTCTTCAAACTCTTCACCATACTCTTCCATGGCTTCATCATCTTCATCGTGAATCCAATTGACCGTTATCTTTTCATTTTTCGTTTCGTCTAACATATCAAAAATGTCGAGTAAAACTTTTGAGCTACTACTGTTGAAGTAAATCAACTCTATATTAAAAATGATTTCACCCTCATAGCCTTCTGCCAAATAAGAGTTAATCCAGTCTAAAATAGGGTCATAAAATTGTTGTGTATTTTCTGGGTACGACTCACCTTCTATTAAATGAATATGTGTTTGCCCATCAAAATCAATCTTGGGTGAACTTTTTGTTTTTTCTATTTGTAATCTAGTCATTTTTGTTTTTCCTTAATTATATATCTGCTTCTATGGAGAAAAATGAGTACTCATCATCTACTTTTTCAAAACTAAATACCAAAGGCTCTGATGCCTTACGTGCCATCTCAATAAATCCTATCCCCGCACCTTTTGAGTCTTCACTTGTATTTGATTTTCGTCTTTTTTTATAAAAAGCTTTTAATTCATCTTTGTCCATTGCTACAAGTTCTGTGAGATTTTCTTCGAGTACAGTAACCTTCGATGTCTTAATCTTGTTGCCACCAATGATGAAATATTTTTCTTCATTCTTACCAACCACGATGATACCCATGCCCATCTCGCTATCAAAATCATTTCTCTCTTGCGAGTAGTTAATCACATTTTGCACCTGTTCAATAAAAACGGCAAAAACTTTCATCGCTGTCGTTTGTTTTACTTGACTCCCTGCTAACTGACTTTTAAGTGTTACCCCTACTCCCTCCACTATATCATGAGAAATTGGTCCACAAAAAGTAAAAATCACACCATCCCTATCAAGAGAACTCTTATAACTATACAGACTTTGACTTAACATGTGCTTTTTCCTCCTCTCCTTCATCTTGCATTTCATCTCTAATAGCTAAAATTTCGTCAAGATTATCAAAGAAAATATTAATGAGTGTTGGGTCAAACTGCTTCCCACTCTGCTCTTTCAAAAAGGCAAATATCTTTTCATCACTCCAACCCTTTTTATAAACTCGTTTACTCCCCAAAGCATCAAACACATCAGCGAGTGCTGTTATGCGACCATAGATATGTATTTCTTGTTCTTTTAATCCTTTTGGATAGCCACTCCCATCCCATTTTTCATGATGCTCATGTGCCACAATCGCTGCGGTCATAAGTAACGGTCTATCTGAATCATTAATCATTTCATACCCTAATTGTGCATGTGTTTTCATAATCTCAAATTCATCAGGAGTCAGTTTTCCAGGCTTGTTTAAAATAGCATCAGGAATGGCAATTTTTCCTATATCGTGCATTGGGGCAGCATGAAACAGCAGGTCGGTTTCTTTAGCACCTAAACCATAATACTTTGCAATAATTTTCGAGTAAAGTGCAACACGGCGGACATGCAAACCTGTTTCATGACTTCTAAACTCTCCCATCGTTCCCATCGTAAAAACAACTTCTTTTTGTGTATTTTCTATCTCCACATTTAGATTTTCAATTTCATCATACTTTACTTTAAGTTCGTCGTAATCTTTTCTCTGTATTTTATCGCCAATCTTTAAAATCTTATAGAGTTGTTTATTGGTCTTTTTAAACTCTTTAAGTAACTCTTTGACATCCTCTTTTCGGAGATTTAAATCTATATCACCATTGAAGATATGCTCCATTCTGTTAATGATTATATCACTACTACTTGTCATCTCTTTTCTCCTTGTGAAGGGTTTATTTTAAAGGCGATTAAGGTTCTATCATCTTTGACTTCATTTTGCTGTCTATAGGCATCAAAACTATTTTCAAAGATTTTTTTCTGCTCAAAGTACTCTTTATGATGGGCATAATCAACAAGTTTTGAGAAGCGTTTTTTCCCAAATAAAAATCCCTTTTCTCCCCCTGTCTGATCCAAATAACCATCTGTTGTGAGGTAGATTTTAGTCTCTTGCGTGATTTTGATTTCATGCATTTTAAAAACATAATCAGGATTTGATTTTTTATAGCCTATAGACTCTTTATCGCTTTTAATCACACGCAAATCCTCGCCTTCGACTAAAAATAGCGGTGTATTTGAGCCTGCATAACGGATGATATTTTTGCGTTTATTGATATACATAATCCCCCCATCAAAGCCAGCATTTGCGAAACTCTCCTTCTCATCTTGACGCAGTAACAAACGCATATGCTTGTTAAAGTACTGCATAATGATAGCAGGATTGATGTCAAAATCGCTTTTCACCAGTTTTGCAACTATCTCTTTCTCAATCGCCTTAACAATCATCGTCACAAATGCCCCTGGAACACCATGCCCCGTACAGTCAATCACCATGAGCAGGGCTTCATCTTCATGTCGAAGTGTCTCAAAAAGGTAAATATCGCCTCCAACTGTATCTTTAGGTTCCCAAATCGTAAAGCTATCTTCAAAAAAGTTTTGCATTGCAGGCTCTTTTGGTAAAAGTGCTTTTTGTATGTTTGCTGAGTACTCGATGGAGTCGCGTGTCTGTTGATGAATCAAGGCAATTTTTTTGTTTTGCGTGTTAATAGTTGAGAGCATATAAGAAAAACCTGCATACAAATCTTTAAATTCATCATGGCTATCGATGTCTATCGTAACATCATATTTGTTATGAATGGAGACATCATCCATAATATCAAGCAGTTTATAAATCGGAGTTGTAAATGTTTTATGCAACTTAAAGGAGAGTAAAATAATGATAATAATAATTCCACCCCCTGAAAGCAATAAGCGTAAGAGTTGGCTTATAATCGCCTTTTCAATCTCCTTCGTATCCGAATCTAATTTTAAATACCCTATAAGTTCATCATTTACCTTTATGGGTACCACAACAGAAATTTGATTCCAACTCACTAACTCCTCTACATCAGGACTTAACTTTTGCAAAGGTCTTTTTAAAATGCTCTTTTTTTGACTCAGAGTAAGCCCTTCATTAAAGTACGAAGCAAAGATTTTATTTGCTGGTGTATAAAGGATTCCCTCCTCAATACTTGGATTTATTTTCAAAGGTGCTAAAATTTTAGTCGCACTCTCTTCATCATCAAACATCAATGAAGCTTGTACATTTTCACCTGTAATTTGTGCGATTTGTGTAAGGTTATGTAAGGATTGTTCGCGTTGATTATGGACAATATAATAAGCAGAAGTTACAGAAAGAACAGAGAGTGCAACAATGGCACTCAAACTCAACATCAAGATAAGTTTTGTACGGATAGTTAAAGCTTTAAAATTCATAAATCGCCCTTATATAGTAATATGCTCCACTATATCCTATCGGAGAATATGATGAATAAGGCACAATAGACCCCGTAGTTCCAGAACCTACATCTGGCCATTTACTAGGATATGAGTTAAAGATATTGGTGCCACCAATCGCACATGTTAGTTTTTTACTCACAGCATAACTGATGTCTAAATCACTACTCCATTGTGCCTTAAAATCATAGGTACGGTTGTTATAAACATCTTTAAATGCACCATATCTGTTCACATTCAGTGCCACATTTATTGGTTGGAAATCATAATCAAAAAGGAGTTTCAAATTATCTTTTGGCTGTGCATTTTCTATACGATTTTTTTCTTCTACAGATGTAGCAAGACCACTTGCCGTGTCATTAAAACTCAATACTTCTGTTTTTGCATAGGAAAAAGCACCATTAAAACTCAGGTTTGCCCCACTCTCTAAGGCATAAACATAGTCCACTCTTACATCGACTCCTTGCGTTTGTGTATTGACAGCATTTGTGAGGTATCTTACCTTGCCTGTCCCTTGGGCGATATCGGTTGAGAGCATAATTCTATCTTTGATTTTTGTATAAAAATAATCACTACTCATTGATAAATTCTCACGAGCCTTATAAACAAGCCCCGTTGTAAAATGCTCTGAGAGTTCTGGTTTTAAAGGTTTTGCTCCTAAAGAAATCGCAATAGGGTCAGAAGGTGAAAGTGTTTTTGTTGATGTAACAGCACCTGTACTATCGACGGTTGTAGCACTTGCAGTAAAGTGAGATTGAGAGAGTGTCGGTGCTTTAAAGCCCGTACTCCCTGAAGCTCGTAACATTAATGTTGGATGAAGTTGGTAAGAGAAGGCAAGTTTATAGTTCGTAGTAGAACCAAAATCAGAATAATCCTCAAAACGCACTGCTCCATCAAAAAGCAGTTTTTCTGTAAAGTTGTAATTCAAATCCAAATACACAGAGTAGTTGTTTCTTGAAGTATCCACCTCATTTTCAGGTTGAAAACCAGGAAAACCTTGGCTCCCTGCTGTTTTGTTAGAGTCTTGCGCATACGAAGCTCTCTCTCCTGCAACTATTTTATAGTTTTCATATTTGTACTCTACACCTACAGCCACTTTAAGAGCTGCTATCTGCATTTTATAGTCTAAGTTAGTTACAGACTGGAGGTTACTCAAACCCCCTGCATCAAAACTCGTAGGCGAGGAAGTTCCCATGGAGTAGTTCATAGAGTTATTCACATAGTAGTGAAAATCATTACTTCCTAGTGTTTGACTTAAATCCCATGAACTCCCATCATTAAGTGTTTGTGTAATGCCTCCTGTGAGTGAGTAATCTAACATCTTTGTCTGAATGATTGGTAAAAATCCATTGGGGTATAAAGAACTATTGGCATCTTTTGGTGTTCTAAAATAGGCATTATTTTTACTATCTTGGTAATTTACCAAGGCAGCCATGTAGACGGTAATATCATTTTCATAATAGGCTTTAGAGTTTAGTACTAAGAGTGTATTTGTCGCTTCAGGTTGCCCAAGAGGTGTTGTTTTTGTTGTTCCTGCAACCCCCGCTGTGTATTGGTCTCGTGCGTCTATCCCTGCTCTATCGGTTTTGTTTTGTGTTTGAACATCTGCTGTAATGTTTACATAACCATCATATTCTAAAGGGATGCTATAAAAAATGTCGGCTTGAACACTCTCTCCACCTCCATCTAAGTTTGCACCTATCTTAGATGAAACAGCATTTGCATAATCTCCATTTTTTAAGATAATGTTGATGACCCCCGCTATCGCATCCGAACCATACTGTGCCGCTGCCCCATCGCGAAGTATCTCGATATGGTCTATGGAAGCCACAGCGATAGTATTCAAGTTTACTCCACTCGTTCCCCGACCGATGGTATCATTGACATGAAGCAATGCACTTCTATGGAGTCGTTTTCCATTAATCAGGACTAAAACTTGGTCGGGATTTAAACCGCGCAAAGTAGATGCAGGTACATGGTCGGAGCCATCTTTTATAGAAGGAGTTGGTGAATTAAAACCTGGAATATAGTAAGACAAAATTTGTGTCAGTTTTTTTTGTCCACTCTTTTTGATTTGCCCCTGTGTAATGACATCAATAGGTACGATAGAGTTTAAAAAATCTCGAGAACCACTACGAGAGCCAACTTCTGCTTTTGCTTCACTCTCCATACCCATTAAATCTTCTAAACTGCTTTGCGATAAATCTTCAGCACTCAAAGACGTAAATGTAAGAGAAAATACGAGGAGACTTAGAGAGATGTTTTTCATTGTTGATTCCCTTTGACAAGTGTAGCGATAGAAAGAAGAGATGCGCTAATTTTTAGATTTGATTTTTTAGCTGCAGTTAGATTGATTTTAAAACGGATTTTTTGTGAGAGAAAATAGAGTTGTAAGATACCCCCTCTTTGGGCAAAACCACTTTGTGAACTTACCGAAAAAAGAGAGTGCTTGTAAGCAGTTGTAATGACTTTTGCTTGCTCTTCTTGAGGAATATCTCCAATGTAGAGGATATCAGGTCTTTGTATATTGGATATTTCAGTTATAGCATTCACTTCTACATTTTTTTTATTTATTTTTTTCTTTGCATATTTTTTTTGCAATAAGGTAACAAAGTTTTTATCTTTAAAAACAGTAATCACAAAATTATCATTTTTTGTAGGTGTTTTATGTTTTACAAAATGAGCAAATTTTCCAAGGATAGCAACTTTAATCTCACTTTCAGAGCTTGATGCACTGAGCATATATGGTAATATAAGTATAATTAATGTAAAAAAGATGTTCATGCTCAACTCCATATGTGCCATGAATTTGAAAGAATTATATCATAGTTGTTATAATAATAAAATTTAAAAGTATTTTAAAATACTTTTAAACATTTTAATGTTAAAGTTAGACAATTAATTATTAGGATTTTACATGAGAAAATTACATTGGCTAGGGACACTCTCTATACTTACCGTAGGGATACTTTCCTTTAGTGGCTGTGGGGCAGAACTCAACATACCAGAGTATTCTAAAGCACCTTTAGCAAAAACATCACATATGCCATCAAAGTCAGAAATGCAAGGCATCAAAGCAAAAGTTATTATGATGCCTATAGATAACAATGAGATTGATGTAGCCCAACGAGCAAAACTTGGAAATAGCATGATTTCAAAAATCAATAGTGAATTAGCAGAAGGACACAGTGTCCAGATTGTAAAACGTGTAAAAAAATCAAGTTACTCTCAACTCCTTGCAAAAGAGGTAGCTGCATCAGAACTTTCTAAAGAACTCGGTACAGATGTGGGACAAGCTGATTTTATTATTACAGGGCAAATTAGTAATGCTACCTATGAACACTCTTTTACAGAGGGGTATAACTACGAATGTAAAGATAGTGACGGCAACAAAAGAACTTGTTATGCACCTCCACGTATGAGCTATGAATCTTGTGTTGAAGGGAATATCAAGGTCTTCAAACTTCCCTCACTCAGTGAAGCTTTCTCAAAAGCCTTTGATGAATGTGCTCGAACAAGTACAGAAGTGAGAAGTTCTCGTGATGTAGTACGAGAAAACAATAGTCTTGTAAGAGAAGCAGGTTTAGAAGCAGCTGACACAGCGACATATCCTCTCAAGAATTTTTTTGCAGCCAAAGGGTATATTTATGAACTTAGAAGAAAAGGTGATGATATCATCCTTAAAACAACACTTGGTGCAACACGAGGTGCAAAAAAAGGTAAATCAGTAAAAATTTATAGCATGATGAAGAATACAAATTCATTGACAGGGACAACAACTACAGAAGCTATTAAGATAGGAGAAGGTACAATCTCTAATCAAATTACTGCAAATAGCTCTTGGATTATAGTTGATGAAATGTTTAACAACTACACGCCAAAAGCAGGTGATTATATTAAAATTATATCTGAAGAGAGTTTATGGAGCAAAGGTTTAAAATTTATTCGTTAAGAAAAACATACATAGAGTATGGAGTAATACTTTTCAGTTTATTACTCATCACAGGCTGTATGGAACCAAAACCGCAACAAACTACTACTGTTTATCCTGTATGGTTTTCTCAAACTCTGCAGGATTCTAGTCAGTTTTACTATGCGACAGCCCAAGGAAGCAACAAAACAGACGCCATTAACAATGCACTCAATTTCATCGCTTCAAAGATAAGTGTCTCTGTTGATTCAGATTTTCAATCAACAACAACTGTTTCTCAAACAGATTACACAAAATCTTCACAACTTAATGTAAACAATCATGTTGAAAAGATTCATTTCAATAACTACACAATCATTCAGGAGAAGCAAGTCACAAACCACTATTTTGTTGCAATCAAAGTCAATAGAATTGCCTTAGCACAATCCCTCAAGAGTAAAATACTCAAGCATTTAAGTACAATACAAAGTACACTTAATATGCAATATAAAAACAGTGTTGCAAAACTTCGTCATTATAAAAAAGTAGAAGAAAACTTTTCAAGTATTGATAGACAAATTACCCTTCTTGCAAGTGTTAACCCACAAGCAGACACTCAAAAATACATTTTACAACGAAATAGCTTTTACAACAGAATACACAAGTTTTTTCAAACTATTTCATTTACACTTCAAGGAGCAGATAATAAGTATAAACAAAAAATCTATGCATTCATCACACAAAAAGGCTATAAAGTCACAAAATATCGTGCAACTATCCGCCTACATATACGTGTAAAAAAACAGAAAATCATAAGCCTTGGGTATAAGATTCTCAAAGGGGTTATCACAATTCAAGTATTTGACAGTAAAAAACGCAGTATCCTTGGCGAGAAAAGGATTATTGTTGCTGGAAAATCAATCTCTAGTTTTGCACAAGCAGACGAGTTTATGTTACACAATTTTACACAAAAGATACAAAACCAAAAGCTACTTAGAAGTCTTTTAGGTATATAATTAAAATTCTATAAGGAAGAAACAATGAAAACAAAAATTATTACAACAGCACTTACAGCAGTGACACTCTCTCTTTTTATCACTGGTTGTGGTGATACACAACCAAAACCAGAAAAGACAGTTACACAACAAGAAAAAGCCGACTTTCGATGCCATCAAGATGGTGTACTTGCCCCACAATTTACTTGTGACCCCCATTCTGATGGCTACATTGTAGCACTTGGTGTCGCAAAAATGAATGCAGGTGGCGATAAATCTTTTCAAAGAAGTGAAGCGATGGCAACAGCTCGTGATGCCCTTGCACGACAGATTGAAGTAAAAGTCTCAAACCTTTTTAAAAACTATAAAGGCACAACAGGTTCAGGTTCTGCAGCAACTTTTGACAAAGCAACTTCGGATGTCTCGAAACAACTTGCTTCACAAACACTTCAAGGCTCAAAACAGATAGGCAATAGTTGGAGAAATCCACAAACACAAGAGCTTTTTATTATGGTTGGTATTCCAACACCTGCAGTGACACAAAAGATGGCTGACTCTATTAAAACATCATTCAAAAACGATAATGCAATGTACCAAAGATTTTTAGCAACACAAGCAGATGGAGAGTTACAACAAGAGTTAGAACATAGTAATAACTAATCTACCTCTCCTATAATGAAAAAATACTACATAGGTGTTATGAGTGGCACAAGTCTTGATGGCATAGACATTGTGCTATGCAAAATCAATACAACTTCGTGTTCTCTTATACACTCCTTTGAGTATCCCTTTCTCCACACACTCAAAGAAGAAATTTTATATGTTATTCACAACAAAACGAGCCTCCAACAAATTGGTGAATTAGACCATAAACTTGGGCTTTTATATGCAAAAAGTATCCATCAATTTTTAAAATATTTTCACCTACAAGCAAAAGATATTATAGCGATTGGGCTGCATGGGCAAACACTTTGGCATGCTCCAGAGTCTCCTTTTCCTTTTTCCATGCAACTCGGAGACCCCAACATCGTGGCAGCACATACTGGCATACAAACCATCGCAGATTTTCGCCGTATGGACATTACCAACGGTGGACAAGGTGCGCCTTTTTCCCCTGCCTTTCACCAGTTTTTATTTGAAAACTTAGGTGAAAATGTCGCGGTTCTTAACATTGGAGGGATGGCAAACATTACCCTTTTAGATAAGCAACTACAAGGCTGGGATAGTGGCTGTGGCAATGTCCTCCTCGATAGCTGGATACAAAAAACACAAGCTAAAGCCTATGACAAAGAGGGCAGTTTTGCTAAAAGTGGTCGAATCAACCAAACCCTTCTCTCTGCCCTACTTCAAGATAAGTACTTTGCCAAACAGGCACCAAAAAGTACAGGGAGGGAGTACTTTAATGCAGCATGGCTTGAAAAACACCTTACACACTTTGAGAAACTTCTCGATACAGATGTGCAAAGAACACTCCTTGAACTTACAGCAAAAAGTATAGCTAATGACCTCAACAAAACACCTACACGCAAATGTATTGTTTGTGGAGGTGGTGCAAAAAATAGCTTTTTAATGCAAAGACTGCAAACACTTTCCAAAGCAGAGATTATCATAAGTGATAGTCTCGGTGTGAGTGGCGATTTTTTAGAGGCAATGGCATTTGCATGGTTTGCCTACAAACGAGTACACAATGAAGCAGTTGATTTATGTAGTGTCACAGGAGCAAAGAAAGCTTCACTTTTAGGAGGAATATATGGATAAATTACAAAAATGGATAGAGACGACTCCCTACAAAGAGTATACCCTTACAGTTGCGAGTACTGATGCAAGTTTTCGCAAATATTATCGACTTACAAAAAAGGATAAAAGTGTCATAGTGATGGACAGTTCCTTAGAACTTGAGTCATTGACACCTTTTTTAGATGTCACGAAAAGACTCTTAAATGCAGCAGTACAAGCACCAAAAATCCTAGAAAAAGAGTTGGCACTTGGCTATCTCATCTTAGAAGATTTTGGCGATATACAACTGCTAGATGTTTTAAATGAACAAAATTTTGAGTCCCTCTATCTGCAAGCTATAGATACCATCATCGCCATGCAAGATACAAGTACAGAGGGCTTACCACTTTATGATAAACAATTTCTCCACACAGAGATGGACTTAATGCAAGCGTGGTATTTAGAAAAAAATCTCAAACTCAAACTCACTCAAAATCAAAAAACACTCATAGCCGAAACCTTAGAGTCTATCAGTACCCTTGTTTTAGCACAAGAACAAAACCTTTTCGTCCATCGAGATTTTCACTCACGAAACATTATGCTAACAAACAAACAAGATCTAGGTGTTATAGACTATCAAGATGCTATGAGCGGAGCGATTACTTATGATTTGGTATCGCTTTTAAAAGATTGTTACATTGCTTTTGATAGAGCAAAGATAGAAAAACTCGCCCTTGCATTTCGAGATAAAAAAAAGCTGGCACTTGACGATGCACTCTTTTTAAAATATTTTGATTTTATGGGTCTACAACGCCACATCAAAGTCCTCGGTATCTTCTCTCGGCTTTGGCTTCGTGATGGAAAAGATGGCTACCTCAAAGATATTCCACTCACACTCTCCTACACCATCCAAACAGCCCTCCGCTATGATGAGACAAAAGATTTTGCCTATTTCCTACAAGAGGTAACCCAATGAAAGCGATGATTCTTGCTGCTGGCGAAGGAAAGCGAATGCAACCCCTCACAAATACTCTTCCAAAACCTCTTTTAGAAGTCCACGGCAAACCCCTCATCGTTTGGCACATCGAGAACTTAGCCAAAAATGGTTTTCACACTATCATCATCAACATTGCCCATTTAGGTGAAAAGATTCCTGCACTCTTAGGAAATGGAGAACAATGGGGTGTCCAACTTCTCTACTCGGATGAGCGAGAGAGTGGCGGATTGGAGAGTGCTGGTGGTATTAAAAAGGCCTTATCTCTTTTAGGCGATGATACATTTTTAGTTGTCAATGGAGATGTGTTTTGTGATTATACATTTAACTCCGCATTTGTTCTACAAGATACACTTGCACACCTCATCTTAGTTCCCAATCCAAAGCATAATGAACAAGGAGATTTTTCGCTGAAAAACAAGAGAGTCACAAACGATAAAAAGTACACATTTTCGGGCATTGGCTACTATTCACCAAAACTTTTTGAAGATGTTTTGTTACAAAAAGCCCCACTCGCCCCACTTTTACGTCGAGCCATCACAAAAGAACAAGTGAGTGGGGAACTGTTTAACAATATGTGGCATGATATAGGCACTCCACAACGATTACAGGATATCAATGAACTTTAAAACAATCTTTCTCATTCTTCTGAGCTTGAATACTCTCCTCTCAGCCAAATATACTAACTGTGATTTTAAAAATAAAGATTACACGGACATATGTAAAAAAGTTGTCCAAAAAGGTGTTAGCTACAAATACGCAAATCAATTTTTACTCTCTTATGCTAAAACACAACACTTTGATGAAATTAGCTGGAAATACCTCCAACCAAAGCACATAAGTTATCATAGAGAAAAAGAAAAAAAAGCCAACAATGTGTTAGTCAAGTATGTCCCAGACATCGTTAAAAACCTCAAAAAATACAAAAAAGTCTATGATGAAGCAGAGAAAAAGTATGGGGTCAATCGTGAAATCATTGCTGCAGTTTTAATGAAAGAGACCAAACTTGGCAAAATTCACCCTAGCCATGATGCCTTTGTTGTGTTCAACACTATTGTAGTACGAACACACGCCAAAACATCCCGTCAAAAATGGCTCTTAAATCTTGGAAAAACCAACATGGTAGCCATCATCAAACACTGCTACGATGCAAAACGCAGCCCTACACAATGTAATCTCCCAAGTTCTTATGCAGGTGCGGTAGGTATCCCTCAGTTTATGCCAAACAGTTTTGTCTATGCTGACTCATTTACAAACAAAACACCTGATTTAACTAAAATGGAAGATGCCATCCTCTCCGCTGCAAAATTTCTCCATAAAAAAGCAGATTTTCATACACTTATCGATTGGGAAAAAATGCCCAATGTTGCAGAAGTTGAAGCCCAATGGTACGAGTATGCCTACAAACACAAAAATGCCTCTTTTGTCTATGAAAAGAGTAAAACAGGTAAAAATTACAGCTGTTTTACGAAAGGAAAACCAGAACTCAGTTATATGAAAACATATACAAAAAAAATCATGCGCTACAACAACTCTTCTAATTATGCTGTAGGTGTCATGCGACTTGCCTTTGATGCGCATAAAATGAGAAGATAATAAGGCATTATTTAGATAGAAAATACTATAATAATCTATCATTACACAAGGGTTGCTGCATGGAAATTTTACGACTTGCAAAAGCAAGTGAATTTTATAATATATCACCAAAAAACCTCACACAGATACTACAAACAAAACTGATTCCTCATATCAAAAAAATCTCTGCTTCGAATCGCTCAAGCTACTACATCGTAACAGATTTTGTGGCGTATGCAAAAAAAGTTTTAAATGTATCAAACATAGAGAATTTAGCAGGCAGTTTAGAAGATTTTCACAACAAAAATGGTACGAAAATCATGACAGTCTCCAACCTCAAAGGGGGTGTTGGAAAAACTTCTGTGGCTTCTAACTTTGCCTACACTTTGGCACTTCTCAACAAACGGGTACTCCTTGTCGACATGGATTCACAAGCCAATACTTCCCGCTATTTTGCCAACCGTTACTTCACCGGCGAGAGTATCAAAAATATTTTTGATACTCTCATGCGCAAAGAGAAGATAGACAATGCTTTTGTACATCAGTATATTCACACACTTAATTTTGAAAATGCTTCTTTAGACCTCTTACCAAGTGAACTGGCACTCGGTCGCGTTGTAGAGTTTAGCCGTGCAGTTTTCACCATGCCACACAAAAAACTGAGTGATATTTTAAAGCATATTAAAGATGATTATGATTTCATAGTCATTGACACTCCACCTTCAACAGGACTCTCTTTACATATGGCAATTTATGCAAGTGACATGATGAGTATCGTTACAGATGCCGAAGATTTTTCGGTCAATGGACTCAAAGAACTTGCATCAGAAATCGAAGAGATAGAAGAGGAGACAGATAGAGCCATTCATGTTGATTCAATTTTTATCAACAAGGTTAAAAACTCAAAAATACATGAAGTCTACATCGAAGCCATTGCAAAATTAGCCATTGAGCAAAAGATAGAAAATGTTTTTACCATTGCTGACAGCACACGCATAAAAGAGGCACAGAACCTTCATCTTCCGATGTTAGAGTACAAAAGTGAGTTAGATAAAAACCTTATAATGAGCAGTAGTATCATCGAATATGCACTCGAAAAAGCGATAGAAGGATAAACCCATGGCAAAATTAAATCTCAACCAATTCAAAGAAAATGCAAATAAAATCATCCAAGAAAAAGCAACACAAGGACTCTTTTCAGAGTCTCAAAATAGACTCATTACCTTAGAGCTAGAGATGCTTGAAGCCAATCCTTTCCCTATCAGACTTAACAACACTGCCTTTGAAACACTTTGTGAATCACTTGAAACATTTGGACAGCTCGAACCTATCATCATTTGTAAAGTGAAAAATAGCTACCAAATACTTGATGGTCATGCGAGAAAAAAGGCGCTTGAGCAAAATGGAGCAGAGAGTGCTTTATGTATGGAGATAAGTATTAGTCAAAATGAGGCAAAATACTACCCATTTTTACTCAATGATGGCAAGGGTCTTGATAACTTTGAAAAAGCGTATTATCTTGATAGACTCCGCTCGAGTGGTAAAACAGAAAAAGAGATTCAAAAAAATTTAGCCATCGATGTGGCTGACTTTTCTTTGTATAATTTTGAATACAATCTCTTAGATATTTTGCAAAATAATGCAGCTATAGAGTACTCTCATCTTCTTGAGATAAGCACCATAGAAGATGAAACACTTCGGGACGAAACGCTTGACCACATCGTGCAAAAACTCATCAACCAAAGAGAAATCAGTAACTATCTTTTAAAAGTCAAAGAGACTATCATTGGCTCAAAGTTTTTACTCAAAAATGAGGGTGTCAAGATTAAAAAAAGTGCGCATAAAATAAGTATGGATTTTGATGTAAGAAATCTAAGTGAAGCAGATATAAAAAGGGTTTATGCCTTTATGACCTCTTTCTAAAAGAGAGCGCTTCTAAAATATGCTGCTTTTGTATGCGAGGAGATTGTTCTAAGTCGGCAATCGTTCGTGCTACTTTTTGTACTTTTTTTATACTTCTCAAAGAGAGTGCAAAACGGTAACTTGCTGTCTCGAGTGTCTCTTTTGCATCCGCCTCCATCTCACAATATTTTTCTATCTCTGTATCATTGAGTTTGGCATTAAAACTCATTTGCCCGCGTTGTTTCATAAAGATGTGGGACTCGACCACTTTTTTATGCATCTCTTTAGATGTGAGTGTCGGGGTATCTGCTGGACTGACATTTTGCATCATAACATACATATCGATTCTATCTAAAAAAGGGTCAGAGAGTCGGTTTTTATATCTTTGTATCTCTACATCGCTACAACGACACTCTTTGTTTGCATTGAGTAAATTACCACAAGGACAGGGGTTCATCGCCCCGATAAATAAAAAGTTTGTAGGGTACTCAACTTTAGAATTGACTCGGGAAATACGAATCTTATTGTCCTGCATTGGCTCTCGCATCGACTCTAAAACTGCCTTAGAAAAGTGTGGTAGTTCATCAAAAAAGATTATCCCATTATGTGCCAAACCAACTTCACCAATTTTTGCCTTAAAACTCCCACCTCCAAAAACAGAAGCACTACTTGATGTGCAGTGAACTGCCCGCATAGTTCGTCTAGGAGCGAAGTTTGGCTCTTTATCATCTAAGACATTGAGTTTCGCATTATCGAGTATCTCCGCCGAAGTCATCGGTGGCAAAATGTATTGCATTCGTGAAGCTATCATACTTTTACCACATCCGGGACTCCCTTCAAAAAGGATATTGTGAAATCCTGCAACACTAATAAGGGCAGCACGTTTTGCCACAGCCTGCCCTTTTACCTCTATAAAATCCTCTTTATACTCTTTCATATAGTAGTATTTTTCATTCGCTATCTCATAAAAAGGGTACGCTATACTTTTATTCATTGTATTTGGTGCGATTGTTTCTTGATTTTTGAGGAGTTCTAAGGCTTCTTTTAAAGTTTTTACCCCATAAAAAGCGACATTGGGAATATTGCTCAATTTTTCGAGTGCATCAAAGGGAACAATGACTTTTGTAAGGAGTTTTTGGTTTGCCAAAGACAAAATAAGTGGATAGAGATAAACATTTTCTTTGACACGACCATCTAAGCCGAGTTCACCAAAGGCAAACCAATTATCAAGAGCAATACTACTGTTGTTAAGCAAAATCAAAAGTGCGATACTTAAATCAAAATGACTCCCTGTTTTGTTAGGAATATCACTGGGAGATAAAGAGATAGAGATACGTTTAGGAGGAAATTTAAACTCGTTTGTAAGCAAGGCTGATTTGACTCTCTCTTTCAAATCTCCAGACATACTACTCGAGAGACTCCCTACTACATTAAAAGAGGGCAAGCCCTTTGTGAGTGTTGCTTCGACGTCAATGACCTGCGCATCGATACCAACATATGTAGCACAAAAAAGCTTTTTCATCATTAGCTTTTTTTGCGCTCTTTTAACATCTTTTTATACTCTTTTTCAAACTTCTTACGTTTTGCATACGAGAGTTTATCGATAAAAAGGATTCCCTCTAAATGATCCATCTCATGTTGAATAGCAATCGCTAAGAGACCATCGGCATCAAGTTGCATCTTTTTACCATCTCTATCTTGATAATGGATACTAATTTTTTCAGAGCGCTTAATATCTTCATAAAATTTTGGAACACTTAAACAGCCTTCTTGATACAAAGTTTCACCACTTTTGTCTATCACAACTGGATTGATAATCTCTAAAAGGTTTTCAGGATGCTGTTCACCCTCTTCATCAGGGATATTCAAAGTAAGTACACGAATGGCATAGCCCACTTGAATAGCAGCAAGACCTATACCATTTGTATCTATCATCATTGGATTCATCGCATCTAAAAGTGCATGTAATTTCGTATCAAAAGTAGTTACCTCTTTTGAAATCTGACGTAATCTTTTATCTGGATATTCTACTATAGTTAATTTCATCTATACCCTCAACGATACGGAATAATCATGTTTGTTATCTTTATAAGCCTCTTCAATACCTGTCATTGCACTTACGACAATCTCTTCTACAGAATGAATAGCTGTTACATTGGTAACCCCGATAGCAATTCTTAATTTTATCTCTCGATCACCTAAAAAGAAGTTAGAGTTTGTCACTAAATCACAGAGCCTTTCACTCGCTTTTTTTGCACTTTCTATGTCTGTATGAACTAAAAGCATTGCAAACATACCATTACCATAATAGGCAACAATATCACTCCGTCTCGATGTTTTGAGAAGTAATCTTGCTAAGGTTTTAGTCATCAAGATAATCGCTTTTTCATTGCGTATCTCTTTTCGCAAAGTTTTAGAAAGCTCAAGGAAAATCAAGGAACTTTGATGTTTAAACTCTTCAATCTGTGTTATTTCTCTCTCAATTCTTGATAACAAATACCGTTTGTTATAAATACCATACTGGTTATCAAAAATTGTTTCATTTTCAACTGTTCTAATGACACTTGCTGTTTCATCATAAATCGTCTTTATCTGTACGGTCTGTGTTTTTAAAATATTTCCAAGTTTATTCACATCTTCTTCAAGCAAATTTAAAATATACTTCGCTTCTGAAATGTCCTTCTTGTCATGAAGTTCTGCTTTACGTTTTTCTAAAATTTTCGTCATTAAAGACATATTTTTATAAAGTGTTGCGACAGAAGAGAGGATACTTTTTACGTGTCCAAAGCCTTTTTTGATACTTTTTTCAAGTTCC
The DNA here is from genome assembly GCA_027019335.1 of Sulfurimonas sp. GTDB lineage: Bacteria > Campylobacterota > Campylobacteria > Campylobacterales > Sulfurimonadaceae > Sulfurimonas. The sequence goes on from JALUWV010000109.1 coordinate 21,257, forward strand.
ATCGTATTTTCATTATCATTACTATCTTCTAACTCTAAGATGGAAATAACTTCTTTTTTAAAATTTTCACTTTTATCTTCTAAGAGTCTGTCAAAGTACAAAGAGAAATTATTTGGAGTAGGTGGCAGGTTATCCAAAATAAGATGATTTAATACCTCTTGCGAGTAGAGTTCAAACTCACTTGCTGGCGCATCCATCTCAAGTACTTCTTCTGAACTTGGTGTTTGAATCGTCTTTTTAGGGGCAATGCTATTGCGAACCCTACTCTTAATTGTACCTGCCATTTTCTACCCTTTACTCTTTATCGTTCTTTATAAGAACCTCATCAATCATACCATATTTCTGTGCTTCTGCTGCACTCATAAAGTTGTCACGATCGGTATCTTTTTCAACTGTTTTAACAGTTTGCCCTGTATTTGCTGCCAAAATACCATTGAGTTCTTTTTTCATACGAAGAATCTCTTCTGCTTGAATCTGAATATCTGTTGCCTGTCCCTGCGCCCCACCTAAAGGTTGGTGAATCATAATACGTGCATGTGGCAGAGCATAACGTTTCCCTTTTTCACCAGAAGAGAGAAGAAAAGCACCCATAGAAGCCGCTTGCCCAATACAGATAGTTGCAACATTTGGACGAATATAGTTCATCGTATCAAAAATAGCCATTCCTGCAGTAACAACTCCCCCTGGAGAATTGATATAAAAGTAAATATCTTTTTCAGGGTCTTCTGCTTCAAGAAATAAAAACTGTGCAACGATAGTTGAAGCAACTTGATCATTCACTTCACCACTAAGCATCACAATTCTATCTTTGAGTAAACGAGAATAGATATCGTAAGAACGCTCACCGCGTCCTGTTTTTTCAACTACATAAGGAATATAACTCATAATCTATGCTTCTATTTTTGCATTTAAAAGACCAGAGAGTACTCTATCTTCTACCATTGACATTTGGATTGCAGGAATGTATCCAGCTTCTTTATATTGTTCGTATGCTTTTTGTGGGTCTTGACCTGTTTGCATTGCTTCGTAGTAGATAGTTTGCATTACTTCTTGCTCCTCTATCTTCACACCTTTTTCTTGTGCTAATGCATCAATGATAAATGTTGCACGTACACTTTCACTTGCTTCCTCACGGAAACTTTCACGAAGTTCAGTCAACTTATCCGCATTCTCACGAAGTTCTTGAATCTCTTCTTCATTCATACTGCCTGCTTTTTTGTTTACAGCCATATCAATCTCTTGCTCTACAACAAATGCAGGTAAATCAAAGCTTATTTCACTTACAAGTTTACTTAAAAGTGCTGGTTTTAAATCTTCATTATAAAGTTTTCCAAGCGCTTCACTTTCCATTTGTAAACGTACTTGTTCTTCAAGTTTAGCAAGGTCAGCTGCTTCATCACCTGGAAGTAATTTTTTTGCAAGTTCATCATCAATCTCAGCTTCTGCTTTGACCTGGATTTTATGTACTGTTACTTTAAACTCTGCCTCTTTACCTGCTAAGTGTGCTGCAGTATACTCTGCTGGGAAAGTTACTTTAACCACAGATTCTTCATCACATTTCATACCAACGAGTTGGTCTTCAAACCCTGGGATAAATTGTCCTGAACCAATTTCAAGTGCAAAATCTTCAGCCTTACCACCTTCAAATGCTTCTCCATCAACAAAACCTTCAAAATCGATAACAGCAGTATCACCATTTTCTACACCACGACTCTCTTCAACATCAACTAAAGTTGCTTGTTGTTGTGCGATTTCTTTGATACGAGTTGTTACATCTTCTGCACTGATTGCTGGTTTTTCAAAATCAGGAACAAGAGCATCCACACCGCTCAAATCAATCTCTGGACGCATTGCCACTTTTACAGTTACATCAATTTTATCATCACTTTTATCAAATTGAGCAATATTTGGTTCACCGATAAGTGACTCATTTGCAATCTCTAGCTCTTCTAAACCTTTTGCTAGAACTTCACGAAGAGCTTCAGCTTCTGCATCTTCTACAAGTTTTTGACCATACTGTTTTTTTACAATCCCAACAGGTACTTTCCCTTTACGAAAACCTTGTACATTCGCAGTTTTTGCAAGTTGTTTTGCTATTTTTTCTAAATTAGCATTTACTTCTTCTGTTGTTATTGTTGCTTTTATCTCAGCATTTGCACCGTCAATTTTGTTTGATGTAATTTCCATCTATGTCCTTTTTTCTGTTAGTGAATACACTATTATTTTGGGCAATAATACCAAAAAAGTGCTTTTATAAGAATTAATTCTTGCAATAATTTTGCTTAAATTGTAACACAAGGATATACACAACTGCCACATCTATCATCACATCTGCAAAGTTAAAAACTGCAAAATCAAAACCACAATGCCAGTAAACCATATCGACAACACCCTCATGAACAAATCTATCGTAAATATTTGAAAATGCACCCCCAAGGAGTAAACCTACAGGAAAGGCATAACAGAGTTTTTGAAGATAAAAAGTATAGATAAGGACACCGCTTACTAAAGTAAGTTGAATGTATTTTAGATACTCTGCTAAAAAAGCAAAGAGAGAAAATGCAACACCCTTGTTGTAGACAAGAATCAAATCAATACAATCCGTGTAGTATCGAAATCCATCAACAAAAAGTGTTTTTATGTTTTGGTCAACGATAAAAACACCTGCTAAAGCGAAAAAAAGTATGGTAGAAAAACGCAGAGTACGATTAGTCATCGAGTGCTTTTTTAAGAAATTTTTGTAACTCTTCCATCGCAAGATTCATCTTTATCGCATCCTTAGCTTCAAGAAGTATGCGCAATTTGTTTTCTGTTCCTGAGTAACGAATAAGATGGCGAATATTATCTGCATCTAATTTTTCAAGAAGGATGTCTAAGCCTTTGATAGTTTCTAAAGGTTTTTTCGTTTGTACTTTTAGATTGACAAGTTTTTGTGGGTACAAAGCAAATGGACGTAAAACTTCCGAAGCTGGTTTTTTCGCTTCTAAAATAAGAGCAAATACTTGTAAGGCACTCATAAGCCCATCACCCGTTTTTGCATAATCATGTAAGATGACATGACCACTCTGTTCACCACCAAAGTTAATCTTTTTCTTTTTCATGATGTCAAGGACATTTTTATCACCAACATTCGAACGGTGAAGTGTCAGCTTATTGGCAGATAAATAATCTTCTAGACCTTGGTTACTCATAACAGTAGCAACCATTCCTTTGCCTTTTAATTGCCCTTTTTTATGCAGAGCTACCGCTAAAGCCCCTAAAATCTGGTCGCCATCAACAACCTTGCCTTTCTCATCAACAACCACGAGTCTATCAGCATCCCCATCAAGTGCTATCCCTATGTCTGCACGGTATTTAAGTACACTGCCTTCTAAATCTTTTGTATGCAACGCCCCACAATCTTCATTGATGTTATATCCATTGGGCTTGTTGTTGATAACAATCAGGTCTGCCCCTAACTCTTCGAGAACTGTAGGCCCTACCTTATGTCCAGCACCATGAGCAGTATCTAAAACGATTCGCATCCCTTGGAGTGTAAGGTCAAGTGGAAAAGAATTTTTTAGGTTTACAATATAGCGCCCAATCACATCTTCAATACGCTTAGATCTTCCAATCTCTTTAAATGTTTCTTGAGAAAATCGAATCGTACTCTCATCAAAATAAATTTTTTCGATTTCAAGTTCTACATCTTCATTAAGTTTATCTCCATGTGCATCAAAAAACTTAATCCCATTATCTTCAAAAGAGTTATGAGAAGCACTAATCATAATCCCCGCATCACATCGCATATTTTCAGTAATATATGCGATGGCAGGAGTAGGCATAGGACCAATTTGCACAACATCATACCCAACAGCTGTTAAGCCACAAACAATCGCATTCTCAATCATATATCCACTGATACGTGTATCTTTCCCTACTAAAATTTTCTTTGTTTTAGCATGCTTTTTAAAGTAGATTCCCGCTGCCATTGCAACTCGCATTGCAAGTTCTGCTGTTAAAAAAGTTCCTGCTTGACCACGAACCCCATCTGTACCAAATAGTTGTGCCATTTATTATCTCCCACTAGTTAAATTAGCATATCTTAGCACTCTTTAACTTAATTTTAATTATTTTTAAGCTACTATTTCGCACTTAAATTCCAAAAAGGACTCATTAATGGCAAATCACAAGTCATCAATTAAGAGAATTCGTCAAACAATCGTTCGTACAGAGCGTAATCGTTTTTACAGAACTCGTCTTAAAAACATAGTTAAAGATGTAACTTCTGCAGTAGAAGCAGGAAACAAAGAAGAAGCAACGGCAGCATTAAAAGTTGCAAACCAACAAATTCACAAATTTGTAAGTAAAGGTATTCTTAAAAAAGAGACTGCTGCAAGAAAAGTAAGTCGTCTACATAAATCTGTAAACGCAATATAACTAGAGCATACTATTATGCTAGTAGATAAACTAACACCGTTTATCACCCGTTATAACGAACTTAGCGATTTGCTAAGTTCCCCTGACATCACTTCTGACATCAAACGCATGACAGAACTTTCCAAAGAACAATCAAATCTTTTACCTATCGTTGAAAAAGCAAGAGAGTATCAAACCCTCATACAAGATATTGCTGATACAAAAGAGATGCTAAGTGATGCAGAGATGGGTGAAATGGCAAAAGAAGAACTCAAGGACCTTGAACCTCAAAAACCAGAGATGGAAGAAGCTATCAAAATGTTACTCCTACCAAAAGACCCAAATGATGATAGAAATATCATTGTTGAACTTCGAGCTGGAGCAGGTGGCGATGAAGCTGCTATCTTTGTTGGTGATCTTTTTGATGCATATACACGTTATGCTGATTTACGTGGTTGGAAAATCGAAATCATTTCTACAAGCCCGTCTGAAGCAGGTGGATACAAAGAAGTTACAGCACTTATCAAAGGTGAGCAAGTCTATAGCCGTCTTAAGTATGAAGGTGGAACACACCGCGTACAGCGTGTCCCTCAAACAGAATCTCAAGGGCGTGTCCATACTTCAGCAATTACCGTTGCTGTAATGCCTGAGGTTGATGATGTAGAAGTGGTCATTGAAGACAAAGATTTAAAAATCGATGTAATGCGTTCTTCTGGATGTGGTGGTCAGTCAGTTAATACTACCGATTCAGCAGTAAGGATTACTCACCTTCCATCAGGTCTTGTTGTTACCAATCAAGACCAAAAATCACAGCATAAAAACCGTGAAAAAGCGATGAAAGTCCTCAAAGCAAGACTCTATGACCTAGAGATGCAAGAGCAACAATCTGAAAATGCTGCAGAACGTGCTGCTCAGGTTGGAAGTGGTGATAGAAGTGGTCGTATTCGAACATATAACTACCCACAAAACCGTATGAGTGACCATAGAATAAACCTAACACTCTACCGTTTAAATGAGATTATGAGTGGAGGACTTCTTGATGAAGTTGTCGAACCACTTATAACAGACCATCAAGCAAAAATTGTTGAGGCAGCTGGACTTTAAAAGTCTAGTCGTCCCACTCTGTATTAAAAGTATTTACCACTTCACCCATAAAAGTAATCGTTCTTTCATTTACCCCTAAGTAGAGTCTTTCACCACTTGTTGGATAAACTTCTATCTTTTCGCTTACTTTTTTCTCTTGCAAGGCCCTATAAAAACAAGCTGCCATTCCCGTTCCACAAGCAAGTGTTTCATCTTCAACCCCACGTTCATATGTTCGCACTCGTAAATTTTCACCCACTAACGCCATGTTATTTACGTTAGCGTTATACTTATAACGTAATTCTCGTGCTTCTTCTATACTAAATTCTTCGATGTTATCACTAAATCGTACAAGATGGGGAACACCAGTGTTAATCAGCCACCAAGATTTTCCATTATGCTCAATCGTTTTATCGAGTATTTCAGGAGGAGTAAGTTCACTCAAAACCATTGCTCTTTTTCTGTTTTCATCTTTGACCTTTGCATGAATGACACCTGCACCTGTTAAAAACTGCATCTCTTTTGGAGCAAGATTATGGGAATAGGCATAATGCGCACAGGCACGGCTTCCATTACCACACATATCTGCATGACTTCCATCAGCATTGTAAAACTGCCACTCAAAATCATACACATCATGGGGCAAAACAACAATCAGACCATCCGCCCCTATACCATTTTGACGATGACATAATATTTTGGCAAGCTCTGTTCTATCTTCTTTTATATCAGAAGAGAAAAGAACAAAGTCATTTCCGTTTGCACTATATTTTGCTAGTTTCATAAGTATTTCTCCTTGATTATCTGCACAAAATCTTCACATTCTTGCTGTAGGTGTTTTAAATCTTTTGAATTATCAATGACCCAAGTAGCACGGGAACGTTTCTCTTCTATAGGTAGCTGTGTTGCAATTCTTTTTAAAGAATCCTCTTTGGAATAGCCATTGCGTTTCATAAAACGTTCAAGTTGCACATCAGCTGGTGTAAAAACCACAACACTTGTCTTTATATCATAATTACTATTTTCAAAAAAGAGAGGAATATCTATAAGATATGGAAATTTGAGTCTATCTTGCTTTTCACTGCGTTTTTCAATCTCAGCTTTTATCTTTGGATGAAGATATGCTTCTAATGTTTTTTTTGCCTGTGCATCAGAGAAAACAAGTTCCCCTAACTTTGCACGGTTGACTTTTGAGAACTTTAGAAACTCTTTACCAAAAGTTTCTTCAACCCAAACTGTTGAAGCATCTAAAATCTCATGTGAAATAGTATCGGCATCGATGACTCGCATACCATTGAGCAGTAAAAGAGAAGCGACTGTACTTTTACCAGTTGCAATACTTCCTGTCAATGCAATAGCATACTTATAAGCCATTAGTTTTTAATAACACCTAAGTAAGCTTTACGTACATTATTACCCATTGCAAATGCGGCAGGATGTACATCACAGTTGTAGTATGCTAAATCATCAAGCATATCTGCACGGTGTAAGATAATATCAGCCGTTGGATGGTACTCTTTTGATGCTAAAAGTGCTGTTTGTCCATTGCCTATGTTAAATGGCATAATGACTTTTGTATACTTTGCTAACACTTCCATCATTGTTGTGTTAGAATCAACATCATCAAGTGAGGCATGAGTGCTTACAAGAAGACCATCTTCTTTTAAAATACGATTGTAATGAGCTAACACCGCAGCATCTGAATCCATTTCAGAGATTATAACATCATATACAGCATCCTTAAGTTCACGAAGTGCATTCATATTTGCCGATATAACATCACACGAAATATTATCATGCTTTTGTACTTCTGCCACAAGTCCAGCAGCATCATTACTCACAATCAAGATATTTTCAGGGTTTTTGTTTGTACATAATGGTGTATGCACCATCATTTCATTGTAGATAAAATCTTTCATAATTAATCTTTCCTTTTATTAGTGCGATTCTATCCACTTTTGGATTAATTTTACTTAATGTAGATTCTATAGTTAAAGTCAAATCATAATTTAAGTTTTTAGTGTTTCTTTTTGAAACTGTTACAAAAGGTTACACTAGAAAGAAATAAAACCCATTTTTTGCAAAAATTCAAAAAAAAGAAAGACAG
>JALUWV010000110.1 GCA_027019335.1 Sulfurimonas sp.
TGCAGTATTGACAATCTGCCCTGCAATTTCGAGTAAACGCTTACGGACTTTTGCTTTGAGTTTTCCAAAACTCCCTTTGCCGAGCCTATCTAAAACAGGGAGACTCCCTCCACTAGCAATATAGCGGTCAATATACTCTAAGTTTTCAACAGGAAGTAAAATCTTATCATCACCAACATACTTAATAACAATAAAATCTTTTACACCACCGAGGATTTCTGTTTGTTCTATTTTTTCAAAAATCCCGACCCCATAATCTTCATGAACTACATAATCACCATTTTTAAGGTCATCAAGTAAAATAGAAGTTTTTCTCCGTCGCCTTTTTGCATCGGGTTTATTGAGAGATATAATCAGTTCATCTTTTGAGATAATATTGAGAATATAGCCTGCTGTAACTCTTGTAATCTCTTTGGTATCGTAGAGTCCAACTTGTTTGAGTTGCGCACTACTTGCCGCGATAATCGTTACTTTTTTATCGCTATGCACTCGCAGAAGTTGTCCCACATCAGCTACAACAAGTTCCTTATAATCATCACTCTCTACTAAAGTATCAAGATTGAAGGCTTCTCGTGGAAGTTTTGGGTTGTTTATACCATAGGCATCTTGTAAAACATGGTCTAAATTACGACTAAGTTGTACTTTTTTATTTTCTAAAAAGCTTGTTGCAAGGGTATCTAAGTGCCAAAATCCTAAAGAGGCGACATCTTTGACTAAGGCATCAAATGGAGAGTTTTCTATCCTTTGAGTGAGTGCTTGAAAAGCACTCTCATCTAAGGAGTAAAAGGCACTACTAATGCTAATCTTTTCTAACTCCTCTTTGTTTGTTCTTTGTGATTCAAGTTCAAATGTTTTTATCTGCTCAATCGTTTCATCAAACAAAGAGATACGAAAGGCTTTCTCTGCTGATGGCGGGTAAATATCTATAATATCGCCTCGAAAAGAGATTTCACCCGCCACTTGGACAATATCCACAAAGTTATAACCCCAAAAAAGCATCTGTTCTTTAAAGCTTTTGAGGTGTATTTCCTCTCCAAATTCCAACGATATTTGTGCTAAAATTTCTGCATTTGGTAGAGGAAAGAGGAGTGTTTTTAAGGGTGAAATAACCAATGGTTTCTTTTTGGCACTGTGATATAAACGCAGTTGTGAAAAGAGTTCATGTAGTTCTTCTTTGTAAGAACGTAAATCATCCCCAAAACTCGGACGAAAATCAGGAAAGAGTAAAACATCACGATGAAAAAATTTTGCGACACTCTCTAACTCAAGTGCCTCTTTATAATCTTCACAAACTAAAAGTTCAAGATTCTTTTTCTCATCTGTTTTAAAGTAATGAAAGAGAGCAGTTTGTGACATTTGTTTCCTATGGTCTTAATTTATAAGTTTTTTATCTGAAGCAGTTAGTTGAGACTCTTTAATCGTACTCGTCCCCTCAAAAATACCTTTGGATTCTATAATCAATTCAGTAGCAATTATTTCACCTTTTATATGCCCCTCAGCTTTTATTTCTAGTCTATTGGCATCTATATTTCCTTCTACATACCCTTGGACAATAAGACGATTTGTCTTGATTGTGCCTTTTACATGTCCATTCTTTCCGATATTTACATCTTTTTTAGAATCAATACTTCCTTCAAATTCTCCATCTATATAGAGATTACATGTGAGTTCTATTTCACCCTTTATTCTTGCCCCTGCGGTAATGATGGTAGTGTTTGTGTCGGTTTTAACACTTTCAAGTTCGATGTTGCTGCTACTAAAGATTGCCATGGTATTTTCTTCTCCTTTTTAAATATTTCATTATAATTATCCACACTCCATTTTATAAACCAGTAAGGATTATAGGCATCATACATATAACGGATTTCATAATGCAAATGTGGGCCATTACTCATCCCAGCATTTCCCGTATAGGCTATGAGTTCACCCTTTTGTACAAATTGCCTTGATTTTACCACAACTTTGTTTAAATGCCCATAGACTGTTTTAAACCCAAAAGCATGCTTGAGAATAACCAAACGTCCAAAGCCACTTTTTTTATGAATCCCTGCATATTCTACAATGCCATCGGCAGGTGCATACACAGGTGTATTCATAGCGGCTTTTAAGTCTATGCCTCTGTGAAATTCTTTTTTATGGAGTGTTGGATGTATTCTGTATCCAAATTTACTTGTAATTCCCTTGTACTCTATGGGAGAACCATTCGGTACAAGTTGTAAAAGTGTTATACGCTCATCAAAACTTAACTTACTTAAATCAAAATGTTTTTGAATACTTATCGTTTCATCTGCAGGCTCTAAACCTAACCTCACTTCAATATCAGAAAGAGAATCAGCCAAAGTGTCTAACTCTTTCTTTTTTGTGGCAAGTTCGCGATTTGTTTTTTGCATACTTGCATTGAGAAGTTCATTTTTCTTTTGCAGTTGTTCGTAGGCTTCCCTCATCGTCGCTTTTTTTGCTTCTACACTATCGACACTCGCATCAAGGTAAAGAATAGTTGCTACGGCAATAAACCCAAGAGCTAAAAGAACACTCAATATATAAAGCATTGCTTTTTTTACAAATTTATGCAGATTAATTTGTTTGACACCATTATCATCATGGATTGTGATTGTAAAATGATTATTCATTATATGCCTTTAAAAATGCTTCTACCACACTAAATGAACCAAAAACGAGATACTTTATATCTTTATCTATGCCCTGAAATTTTCCATATTTTACATCGAGTTCACTTAATGTTTCTTCTAGTATAATACTTGCTTCAATCCTACTATCATCCACTTCTATTATCTCTACTTTATCAATAATTGGCTTTAAAATAGCAAGTATCTCTTTATAATTTTTATCTTTATAGCTATTATAGATAAGTCTAAATTTTTGTCCATGCAAAGCATTTGCAATCGCAAGCGCTGCTAAAACATTATGCCCTACATCAACAATAATATTTTCATTTATCTGTGTTAAACGACCAAATAGTCGTGCATTTTGAAAGCTTTTTTGTGTATAAGGAATTTGAAGATAATTTAAAGTAGCAATAGCTAAAGTAAGGTTAATCAGTAAATAATTTTCTAAAGAGAGGGAAGATTGAATCTCTTTTATTTTGGCTTTATCTTCTTCTGTAATGAATGCTTCTGCAGAAAAAAAAGCACACTCTTTTTCTATGACTATTGATTTTACAAGTGTAGGTACTGTGCTGTTTATCTGTTGTGCAAGGATGGCTGTTTTTTGCACTGCATTTACTTTTGTTTGTACAATCTCTTCGATAGAATTACCTAAAAAAGCTTCATGGTCTTTCGCAATCGGGGTAATTAAAGTTACAATATTATCAAAAACAGCCGTCGCATCATACTCGCCACCTAAGCCTGCTTCTAAAACCACATACTCACAATCTCTATACAAATACATTGCCAATAGAGTTGTATACTCAAAGTAACTCAAAGCATCTGCTTGCGCTTGTGTTAAAATTTGTAGTAATTTTTGATGTGCAGTTTCAAGTATTTGAGAAGAAGCATTCTTTCCATTGAGCCAAATACGTTCATTAAACTCCAAAATATGCGGTGAACTATAGTGTCCTACTTTATACCCTGCATTCAGCAATGCCATCGCTAAAAATCGTCCCGTAGTCCCTTTGCCATTTGTCCCAACAATGTGAATCACTTTGGGATGGACAAAGGAGTCTTTGATTATCGCATAAACTTTTGGCATACGGATGTAATCAATTTCATCATAATAGAGTGGCTTCTGAGCTAAAAATTCTTGTAACAATTTATTTCTTGTAGGCTACTTGATTTCTTCCCTCATTCTTTGCTTTATACAAATACTCATCTGCTGAATTAACCGTTGCTTGTAAGGAGACATGTTTTTTTCTATCTGAAACACCTGCACTCACTGTTACTTTGATTCTCTCTTTATTGTACATAAAACGTGATTTTTGGACATGTTTACGTGCCTTCTCTGCAAAAACAAATCCACCTGCACTATCTGTATCACTTAAAATTGCTAAAAACTCTTCACCACCGAAGCGTCCCACAACATCAACAGTTCGTGACTCTTCTTTTAAAATTTTAGCAAAAGCAGCGAGGACTGCATCACCAGCATCATGTCCAAAATTGTCATTGACTTTTTTGAAAAAATCAATATCGAACATCACGATACTATAGTTTCTATCATAGCGTTTAAACTCTGCTTCTTTAATTTCTAAAAGTTCATCAAGTGCGCGTTTATTATAAAGTTTTGTTAAAAAATCTTCTTTAGACTCTTTTCTTGTTTTATCAAGTTCTGCTTCAAGCTTATGAATCTTTTTACTCATCTTTGTGATTTCATTGCTATGTTTTTTTAAATCTGTACTCAGTAATTGTGTATTTTCTTCAAGTGCAACGGCTATCGTATATAACTTTTTATGAGCTGCTTTAAAATTTGACCCTGAATCTTGATTATAAGATTCAAGCTCCCTTTTAATCTTTTGGATATCAGCATTGGAAGCATCTGAACTCTCAATCATACTAATCAAACGTAAAGAGAGTTTATCAACAACACCATCGAGAGATTCCACCATCTCTTTGACACTTTTTTTATCGAGTGCGATACGCAAGGCAATTGTACTTTTGATGTCCCCTGCAATATTGGCACTTTCTAAAAGTGAGGGATTTTCTTTAATGCGAGCGCTCAAAGTAGCGATATTGTCATTGACACTTGAAGCGATTGAAGGAACAAAAGAAGCTACAAGTAAAGAGGCAATTTTTTGCATACTCATTTTATCAATGGCTTCTATTTTAGAAACGGCAGAAAGATTGAGACTGCTGATACTTTTTTTCAAATCATCACTATCAATAGCACCAAATTGATGTAATTTTTGTAAAAAAGTATCATCATAGGTTGTGATAAAGTTTACCCATAGTTGTCTAAACTGATCAAGTTGGGAAGCACTTGGTGCATGAGAGATAAGGTCTAAAGATTTATGAGCAAGTTCCGCTGCTTCCTTGTTATGCAAGACTTCTACAACTTGTAAAATTCTCTTTGTGAGTGTCGTTTGTGCTTCTAAAACATCGGCACATTTCGTAGGGTTAGTACGACTCAATTTTGAAGATAAAAAGCGGACAAGTTCGTTAATTGTCTTGATACGAAAAGAAGCTAAATCTTTTTGTAAATCTTTACTCAGACTCTCTGTCATTTTTTGCAAATGTGAACAGTCTTCAACTTTCACACCAGCTTTGTTTGCCTCTTTACAAAAAGCTTCTGCATACGCATCTGGTGTTAAAATCTTACCTTCTAACTCCAAACGTTTCATCGCTCTTTTTATAATTCCTTGTACTGTCATAATCTACTCCCTTGTTTTATTTGCACCCTCAGCCGAAACCTGTGCGACAAATGATGTAATCGCTTTGATTGAGCTAAATTTAATCGCATCAAAGCGTTCTTTATCTGTTAAGATAGAGTTTGCCACAACAGAAAAATCATAACTTCCAGATGCTCTATATACTTTTGTACTTCCTTCTGATTCTCTTTGTATCGACAAGCTTGTTGTCGCTCTATAGCCGATAACATAACCATCACTATTATACTGAATCGGTGCATAAGATGGTTGGGATAAAGAGATAGTTAAATGTGTACTAGCCATCTCTTGACTTGTAAGTGAAGCATGAAATATCTGTATAATTGCACTATCAACAGCATCCTTAATCAAGACTGTATTTTCTGGATCGACAGCTGAAATAATGACATTTGTGCTAATAGAATTACCCGTTACTTCACGCGCATACTTTGCACTTGGTTTGTACCCACAAGAGATAAGAAGTAAAGTAACTACAAGTAGAGAAACTATTTTCATCACTAGCCTTTTATCACAAAATTGACAAGTTTGTTTGGAACTACAATCTCTTTGACAAGCTCTTTACCGTCTAACCATTTCGAAACTAACTCTTTGGCTGTAACTATAATTTCTTCTTTACTTGCTTCTTTTTGAACTTCCACTTCAGCTCTGCGTTTTCCATTGATAGCAATTCCTAAAGTGACACTCTCTTCAACAAAAACTTCTTCGATAATTGCTTGTTTTGTCAAGTTTTTAAGATTAAAGTAAGTTTTACTAATCTCCCAACAAGTATGTGGAATCACAGGCTCCATAATCGAACTTAATATCCAGTAACCCTCACTCCAGACATCTGAATTTGATTGAGCGTTTAGTGCATTCATCGCTTCCATTACACCCGCTATCATTGTGTTAAAAGTGTAACGCTGCGCAAAAACATCTTGCGCACGTTTAAGGGCTTCATAGACCTTCTTACGAGCAAATTTTTCTTCTTTTGTTAAACTTGCATGATCGATTTTTGGCTTTGTTTCACAAACTTCTACATGCTCACTTCTATCAAAAAATCGTTTTATAAACTTGTAAGCACCTTCCACAGCACTATCATTCCACTCTAACTCTTGCGTTGGAGGAGCTGCAAAAAGGATAAAAAGTCTTGCCGTATCTGCACCATATTTTGCAATGATTTCATCAGGGTCTACCGTATTACCTTTAGACTTTGACATTTTTGCCCCATCTTTGAGTACCATACCCTGTGTTAAGAGTTTATCGAAAGGCTCATCAAAATCCACATAGCCTAAATCACGAAAAACTTTTGTAAAAAAACGTGCATATAAAAGGTGTAAGATAGCATGTTCAATCCCACCAATGTAGTGATCAACTCCCATCCAGTATTGCATTTGTTCTTTTGAAAATGCCTCTTTCTCCCAGTTTTGTGGCGATGCACAAAAACGTAAAAAGTACCAAGAAGATTCTACAAAAGTATCCATAGTATCTGTCTCTCTGAGAGCATCTTTTCCACACTTTGGACAAGCACAATGCTTCCAAGTTGGATGATTTTCAAGTGGAGAGCCTTCACCGTTAATCTCTACATCTTGAGGAAGAGCAATAGGAAGATTCTCCTTTTTCTCCATCACTAAACCACAATCATCACAATGCACAAAAGGGATAGGTGCGCCCCAGTATCGCTGACGACTTACACCCCAATCTTTGAGTTTATAATTGGTTGTTTTTTTTCCAATACCTTTTGCTTCAAACATTTGAATGATATTGTATTGTGATTTTTTAGAGTGCATTCCATCAAATTCGCCAGAGTTAAAAAGTACTCCCGTTTCTGTAAATGCAGCATCAGGATTTAATTTACCCTCTTTTGGTTTGATGACTGCATTGATTGGCAAGTTATATTTTTTTGCAAAGTCCCAGTCTCTCTCATCATGTGCAGGTACAGCCATAACCGCCCCACTTCCATAATCCATCAGTACAAAGTTCGCTATCCATACAGGAATGAGTTTTCCTGTCAAAGGATGCATAACATTCAAACCTAATGGCAGACCAGATTTCTCTTTTTGTCTCTCTATGGAAGAACTGTTCTTCATCGCCTTAATCTCTGCTATAACAGTATCACTTAATAGGTCATTTTTTATCATGTAAGTCACGATAGCGTGTTCAGGAGCGAGTGCCGTATAACTTACACCATAAATCGTATCGGGACGGGTTGTAAACACATCAAAACTATCAAATGCCTCGCCTAACTTTACTTTGGAATCATCATCAAAAAACAAATCAAAGGCTAAACCATTTGATTTTCCAATCCAATTCTCTTGCATCGTGAGTACTTGTTTAGGCCATCCGCCCTCAAGCTGTTTTAAATCGTCTAAAAGTTCATCCGCATAGTGTGTGATTTTAAAATAGTACTGATTCATATCCTTTTTTTCTACAGGAGTATCACAGCGCCAACAGCATCCTTCTACGACTTGTTCATTTGCCAAAACAGTTTGGTCATGAGGACACCAGTTGAGGAGTCCTTTTTCACGATATAACAAACCTTTTTCATACATATCGATGATAAATGCTTGTTCAAACTTAGTATAGAGTTCGTCACTTGTTGCAAGTTCGCGTTTACGAGAAAAGGAAAAACCTAAAGAGTAAAACTCATTTTTCATATAGTCAATGTTATCATAAGTCCATGACTTTGGATGGGAATTGTTTTTAATCGCTGCATTTTCAGCAGGCATTCCAAAACTATCAAAACCTATAGGGTGAAGAACATTTTTTCCCTCTTGTCTATAGTGACGAGCAAATGCATCGCTAATAGAGTAGTTACGCACATGTCCCATATGGAGTCTACCACTTGGGAATGGAAACATACTTAAAATATACTTCTTCTCTTGTGTTGTATCTTCACTTGGTTCAAAACTATCGTTCTCTTTCCAGTATGTTTGCCATTTTTTTTCTATTGTTTTTGCACTATATTCCAATTTTTTTCCTAATACTCTTCTCTATTTTTTGAACTCTCTATATAAACGAGTCCCATTGAAAACACATTGGCTATTAAAGCACCTATTGAGAGTGCTATTGCCCATGAGTCATCACCTACAATTACCAAAAAGATAAATGCAGGAATCAAGTGTAAATCAGCCACTAAAGATGAAGCTAATAACTCGGCTGAGAGTAAATTACGTACACCTATTTTTAAAATTGTAGATATAAGATTGACACTCGCTGCTACAAAAAGTGAGATAGCTGTGTTCTCATATAAAAACCCAGCTATCGATGTTAGACTCATTAACGAAAAAAATACGTATACTACTTTACCCCAATCCATAACTACCCCTTTGTTTCTTACATTACACCCGATTCATACTGCTCACGCATACGTTTTTTTTCTGCTTCTCTTTTTGCTTTTTCAGCCAACTTCACATGATAATTTTTCACATCAAAGCCAAACCATAAAAGGATTGGTGAAGCTACAAAGATAGAAGAATACGTTCCTACGATAATACCTATTAAAAGTGTAAAGGCAAAAGCATGAATAATTTCACCACCAAACATAAAGAGTGTAAAGACCACAAAAAATGTCGTAAGGGAAGTAAGAGTCGTTCGTGCTAATGTCCTTGTGATAGATTCATTTATAATCTCATCCAGAACTACATTTTTAGATTTTACAATCCCTTCACGAATACGGTCAAAAACAATGATAGTATCATTAAGTGAGTAGCCTAGAAGCGTTAAAAGTGCTGCTAAAACATCAAGATTGACATCTAAACCCACAAGTGCAATCGCACCTGAAGCAATGGAGACATCATGCACTAAAGCGACGATGGAAGCAACAGCGAAACGCCATTCAAATCGAAAGGCAACATAAATCAAAATCCCAAGAATAGCTAAAAGCAGAGACATAATGCCCTTCTCTTTTAACTCACTTCCAACTTTTGGACCGACTATATCGACACGACGCACTTTAAAATTACCTGTACCTTTGAGTGCTGCACGTGTTACATCACCCACATCTTTTGTTACACTTCCCGTACTTGTCTTCATACGAATTATCACTTCATCAGGAGACCCAAATTCTGTGATAGATGCATCTTTAAATAGGGGGTTTTCTTTTAATTTATCTCGCATTGCTTTTATAGGTGCTGTTGTGTCATATTTTACTTGAACAATCGTTCCTCCAGCAAAATCAACACCATAGTTTAAACCTTTTGTCATTAAAACAGCATACGAAGCTAACATTAATGCTATAGAGAATGCCATAGCAAATTTTGATTTTCCCATAAAATTAAAGGTTTTTGTATATTTAAAAAATTCCATGACTACCCCTTAATCCCGAACCAAAGTTTATGGTTTTTACTTCTCTTTATTTTTTCTTCTAACATTTGGTAAATCCCATGTGTTCCTAAAATTGCCGTAAGCATCGACGCTAAGATACCAATACTCATCGTAATAGCAAAACCTTTAATCGCACCTGTTCCATAAACATAGAGAACAACAGAAGCAATCAAAGTTGTAATGTTGGCATCTAAAATAGCACTCATTGCATTTGCATAGCCATCTTCAATCGCCTTATGCATACTTTTTCCCTCATAAATGAGTTCTCTAATTCGCTCAGAGATGATGACATTGGCATCCACTGCCATCCCAACGGTGAGGACAATACCCGCCATCCCGGGGAGTGTTAAAGTCGCACCAAAAAGGCTCATAACCGCTAAGAGTAAAAAAAGATTTGCAATCAAAGCGATATTGGCAATCAGACCTGCTAAACGGTAATAAAAAACCATAAAAATGATAACTAAAACAAAGCCACCAATAAGAGCTATCATACTCGCTTTAATACTATCTGCCCCTAAACTTGGTCCAACAGAACGTTTTTCCATAAGGTAAATTGGTGCAAGTAAAGCACCTGAACGCAAGGCTATAGCTAAATCTTTTGCTTCCATAACTGTGTAGTTTCCAGAAATCTGTCCACTACCACCACCGATGCGTTCGTTGATATTTGGTGCGGAGTAAACTTTGCCATCAAGCACAATCGCTAGACGTTTGCCTACATTTTTTCCAGTAAAATCACCGAAAATATCAGCACCCTCAGCATTCAGTGTAAAAGTAATCAAAGGACGGTTATTTTTATCAAAACCAACCGCTGCATTGGTAAGCATCCCACCATCTAAGATAGGAATCTCATGAATAAGATACTTATGATTTGCATCTTTGATATCTGGAAGAATAATATCTCCATACTCTGCTGCATCCGCATCACTCATAGTACTTACACGTGCATTACGTGCTTCATCTACTGCCATCATTTCAAGCTTTGCAGCACGCGAGATAAGTTTACGAGCCCGTTGCTCTTCAGCCTGAGTTTTGATACCTGCGAGTTCTACAAGGATTTTTTCTTTCCCTTGACGTGCGACTACAGGCTCACTTAAACCAAATTGGTCGAGACGATTTCTAATCGTCTCAATCGCTTGATCAACAGACTGTTTTTTTGTTTTGATAATCTCTTTTGGTGTTAAACTTAAAGAAATTTTGAGTCCATTAAGACTCACTTTTGCCCCATCAATTTTAGATAGAAAATCTTGCATTGCTTTTAAATCATCATTATCTAAGATTTCAAAAGAAACTGTTGTGGCATTAAAAGAGAGTGCATCAATCAAGATATCTTTTCTCTCAGCAAAGTGTTTTATACTTGCGGCAATAGATTTGATACGAGATTTTGTCGCTTCATCTGTTTTGACACCAAGTAACATATGCAGACCCCCTTGCAGGTCAAGTCCTAATGTTACCTTTTTACCCTCTTGCGTTTGAAACAGAGAAGGTATGGAAAAGGCAACTCCAAAAACGATTGCTAATGCAAATATAACTATGCGATAATTAAGCTTCATCCTCTAACTTCTTTGCAATGGATTCTTTTGTGATTCTTACAAGTGTGTCTTCATTGAGTTTTGCACTCACAAAGTTCTCTTCAACCTTATGTACAGTCACGATAAAACCACCACTTGTGATAACCTTATCTCCTTTTTTTAGAGCCTCTAACATCTCTTTTTTAGCTTTCGCTTCATTTTGTTGGGGGCGAATAATCACAAAGTACATAACTGCGATAAGAAAGACAAACGGTAATAATTGAGAAACAATATCCATATCTATTTTTTCCTTGTTTTAATAAAATTGTGAGGATTATACAAAAGATATACTAATAAGCCCATAAATTGAGTACAATTTCATTATGAATACAAATTTAAAAACTTTTTTACTTGGACTACTCACTGCACTCCTCTTTAGTGCCTTTATCTATTTTGCAAGCTTTCATCTCACAAATAAGCTCATAAACACTCTTTTTGGCTTAGCGGCTTTAGCACTTTTTTTATACATTCCAAAACGGAGTGTCTTAGTTGCTGGATTTTTCATAGGACTGTTTTGGTTTTATTGGATAGGCTATAGTTTTAAGTATCAAGGTGTTGGATATATGCAACCGATTATTACTTTTGCATTTGCTATTATCTATCTTCTTTTCTTTTTGCCACTTTATTTTACAGACAGACCCCTTATCCGTGCTGTTTTCTTGTTTGCTTTAAGCTTTTTTGAACCTTTTGATTGGAACTGGTTGCAGATAGAACTTCTTTTTGTAGATAGCTATTTAGGAGTATATAAGTACCAACTCCTCGCTATTTTACTTGCTCTCTCTTTGCCTTCCTTAATGCCAAAAAAGATAAAATATCTTCCTCTACTCTTTTTGCTTGTAGCAATTAACTATGGATACCCTCCCCAAAAAAAAGCACCGCTCAAAATCAATTTAATCCAAACAGAGATACAACAAGAAGATAAGTGGCAAGCTTATGCCCTCCTACCTACCGTCAATATGATATTTAAAAATATTGATGATGCCATAGCAAAAAAACAAGATGTGATTGTATTTCCTGAGTCTGTCTTCCCCATCTTTATGAATAAAAATCCAAAAATTATGCAATACCTCCTCAATCGTTCTAAAAAAATTGCCATTGTTGCTGGTTCTTTACTCATTGAAAACCATAAACATTACAATGTTACTTATCTTTTTGAAAATGGAAAGTATAAAATTGCTAAAAAGCTTGTACTTGTCCCTTTTGGAGAGTATATTCCCTTGCCAAAATTTGCAAGACACTTCATAAATGAAACATTTTTTAGTGGGGCAAGTGACTTTGTCACCGCAAAAGAACCGACAGATTTTATCATCAAGGGAGTAAAATTTCGCAATGCAATCTGTTACGAAGCAACTTGTCAAGAGATTTATAAAGGCGATGTAAACTTCGTGATAGCCACAAGTAATAATGCTTGGTTCGCTCCATCAATAGAGCCAGTACTTCAAAGATTGCTTCTCGAGTACTATGCTCGTAAGAACGGTGTGACTATTTATCATAGTGCAAACTATAGAGGAACAGGAGTTATTCGCTAACTTTTCCTTCCTCTTTTTTAATAAATTCTAAAAAGAAGACAAGAAAGATACCTAAAATAATACTCGTTACAAACGCGACAATGACAATGAGACTACGTTTAGGTTTACTTTTATCTTTGATATAAGCAACAGAAGGCTCCGTTAAAACATCACACTGATAGTACACTTTAGACTGCATCATCACTTTATCTTGCAGTATTTTTGAAATCATAACTGAAAGACTTTTACGAAGTTCAAATCCATCTACTTTTTGCATCTCTTTTTGAAAGTAGTGGAGTTTGTTGTTTATAATTCTCAAATTATTATCGACCAAATACTTACTTGCATCTTTTAAAAATGCATTGATAACTTTTGGAGGATATGTTCTATCACTATCCATGTAAGAGATAGTAATCAAAGCTGTTTTTTTGTCACTTGCGATAGAAAAACTACTTCGTACTTTTTTGACAACAGAAAAAACTTCATCTGCTTGATTTTTCACTTCTGCTGCATCAGGCGATGATTTAAAAAAGTCATAGACTCCTCGAATCCCTAGCGCAAAGACATAATTTTTATCTGCATCTTCTGCACTATAATGCTCAAGAATTTTATTTTTTAACACAAATTTACTCATAAATTCATAATTATTTAAGAGTGAATTAAATGCTACATCTGGAGTCATAGAACCCCCGCCACCTATGCTTACACCTGCCATTGCAGCGAGTCCACCAAGACCACCTAAAGAGGGTCCTGAATCTTTGGCAGTAGGAATGAGTATCATTTCTGATTTGTAAACATTGGGTAATTTCAAAGCATACACTACCGTTAAACTTAACACAACAACAACGAGTGCAAGAATTATCTTCTTACCTCTTAAAATTGTCTGCCACAACTCTCGTAAATCAATTTCATCTTCTTCTATATACTCTTCTCTTGCTTGCATTAGAATACTCCTAAAGTAGTCATAGTCGCTGCTGTAATCGCAAAACTTGCCAAGATTCGTGAAACACTATCCCATACATCAAGATTATTTATCTCTTTTATATAAAGAGGAACAATGATTGTATCGCCTTTTTGTATCTCTACAGAACTACTAAACCAACTCTTGCTTACTGGTTCACTGATACCATTTGCATGAATAACATAAATATTTGAGGCATCAGCACTTCGTGAGAGTCCACTTGCCATAGCAATATAATCATCAACACTTTTTACAGCATCAAATACAAAAGATGTAGGATTAAATACTTCCCCAAATACAGTAATTGTATCAATTTGATTTGGTATAAAGAGTTTGTCTTTATCTTTTAAAACCAAATCAAACTTTGAATTTTCAAAATCTTTGAGATTTTTATCTAATTCAACACTTACTCTTCCAATCGGAAGATATTTTTTTGATTCTTGTATCACATCATCGAGTGCTGCTGTTGTACTTGTACTCACAGCCGCTTTTTTCGCATTTGCTGGCATTGCATTGTAAAGCGCTAATTCTCGTTTGATTTTTGCTAAAGAACGATTATACTCTTGCATTTGCCTTTTTTTGATGTTCTCTCTTGTAAAGACAGCTCCTTGCACAAAAGCTTCTTGTGTGTAGCCACCTGCACGTTTTATAACACTACTCAATTTTTCAGACTCTCCAATGGTATATGTCCCTGGAAATTTTACAGCACCACTTAAAGTCACTGTTCTTTTCTCATTCCAGTTAGGAATCTTATAGATTGTTATTTCATCGTATGGTTTGAGTTTATATGTTTTCGCATCAATTTTAGAGAGGTCAAGATCTATGATTTTTTTCTTTCTCGATTTATCTTGAGCAATATAATAACGAACAATTTCCAGTTTGTTTTTATATGCCATTTTTGTCAAACCGCCTGTTGCGTTAATGAGCGATGCAAGAGACATCCCCTGCTCATAGTATACAACCTTCGGTTCAATAACTTCTCCTTTGATACTTACCGGCTCAATCACATGTGTTTTATAGTAGTCATACACTTCAATCTCATCATAAGGATGAATTTTAACATTTGCATCTTTTTTAAAAGAGTAATAATGTGTATGTGGTAATCCATCTTTGGTCTCTATCGTTGTTACTCGCACTTTGTCATCCATGATACCATCTAAACCCGCCGCATTGATAGCGTCTTTGATACTCATCCCTTTAAAGTATTTTAATTTTCCAGTTTTAATTAAAATATCTCCAACAGTTGTAACATAAAAGTTAGTTTGTAAATCATTTGTATTAAAGATAAAAAGTTCATCTTGAGGTGCAAGTTTTACTTCTATTTCATTGTTTATTACTTTTTGTAAATCAAAAGATTTTACTTCATATTCTAAAGATTTTGCATAGTGTTTTATAGTCGCATAGTGCAGTGCAGTATCTGGAAGAAAAAACTTTTTATTACCATTTTTGAGAGCAGTTTTAAAAAGTGCATTCAGTGTTGCATTTTTTCCTAAACTATAACTTCCTGGTCGTATAATATTTCCATAGATATTGATACTTTTATCATCACTCTCATCAAGCTTATAGATGTAAACTTTATCGCCATTTTGCATAGCAAAAGATTTTGCTTGAGTATAAGGCACTTGAAAGGTTTGGATAAGAGTATTATGGGAATAGCGTTCTATCTTCATCGCTCTACTCGATGCTTCTGCTTTCATCCCCCCTGCATAGTAAATAAGTTTTGCTAAACTCTCCCCTTTTTTCAACTCAAAAATAGCACTGTTATTGGTATAGCCATCCACACTCACAAGTATCTTCGCTTGCTTCACAATCACAATGTCGCCATGTTTTAAAAGTGTAGTGCCTATATCTTTTCCATTAAAAAGTAAATCATAAAAATCAATATCTGCAATAATTTTTCCATTACGTTTCACTCTAATATCACGAACCGAAGCACTCTTTCGTACCCCTTTCGCAGCGATTAAGACATCTTTGACTGTTGAAAATGATGAAAGGTTATAAAGCCCTGGATTTTTGACATCACCAATCAGTGTGACTTGAATACTACTATATTTACTCATCACAAGTTTAAAAGAACTGGTTTGAAAATGGTGTTTAAGTTGGCTTATTATATGTTCTTTCGCATCTTTATAACTCATGCCTCCGATTTTTACAGGTCCTATATATGATAGTTGCACCGTTCCATCATTTTGTACCGTCAATTCTTGTTTATCATCTCTATCACCATAAATATAGAGTTCCAACACATCACCAGCAGCAATAGTATAATTGTCAGGTGTCACTAAAGAGGACTTATCGATGAGATTTCTGTTTGCATAAAATGCAAAAGAGTAACGATGCAACTCTTTTTCTTTATACAATTGTTGCTTCTCTTTCGCAAGTTTTCGCAACTCTGCATTTGTTTTATAAGCAAAGGGATTGAGTCTTTTTTCTAACTCAGAATCAGAAAGTGATGTATTATCATCAACAGTAAGATTACCATCACTTTGATTTGTATCTGCTACTGCGAGATTATTTTCTATATCTGTAGTTGCTATTGTCTTCGATGCAAGCTTATTATTTTTCGCAAGTTTTGCTTTTATCTGTGCTTTGGAAAGCCCTTTTTCTTGCATAATCGCGGCTGCTTGCGGCGTATCTAAAAGCGATGGGTCTTTAGCAACAGCTTCCTGCATTTGTGCAAGACTTGGAACGGCATAAAGCGACAATGTAAAGAGGGAGAGAAGGAAGAACATACGTAAAAACATAAAGTACCTTGATAGAAAATTTTGCATATATTAGCTAATTAGTACTTAAAATTCGTTATAATGTTTTTAATTTCAATATTTTAGGTGTCTTCATGTTAAATCTTAAAAATCCAAATCTTTACAATAACCGTGAACTCTCTTGGTTGCAGTTTAATACTCGTGTTTTAAAACAAGCACAAGATGAGTCGCTGCCTCTTTTAGAACGGTTGAAATTTTTAGCTATTTATGGAACAAACTTAGATGAATTTTACATGATACGTGTAGCAGGTTTAAAAAAGCTATTTGCAGCGGGAATTATTGTCTCTGGAGCAGATAAGCTCACACCCTTACAACAACTTCGTGAGATTCGTACTTACCTTCACCAAGAGCAACAAGTCGTAGAGTATACAAGAACAGAAATCCTCAAAAAACTTGTTCCTGAAGGTATCAGTGTCAAAACTTATGATGAAGTGAACCAACATGAAAAACATCAGCTCAACCGTTTTTTCAAAGAAAATATTTACCCAGTCATTATCCCTATTGCCGTCGATGCTACCCACCCTTTTCCGCATCTCAATAACCTCAGTTTTGGTTTGATTGTTAAACTAAGTGATTGTGATGATGCTAACATCGAACGTTTTGGAATCATCCGTGTTCCGCGTGTTTTAGAACGTTTTGTTGAGCTTGAAAATGGGACTTATATTCCCATAGAAAGTGTCGTTGCACAACATGTTGAAGACCTCTTTCCTGGCTATACCCTTATCAAATATGCTGTCTTTCGTGTCACAAGGAATGCCGATATTGCCATAGAAGAAGAAGAAGCTGATGACTTTATGGAAATCCTTGAAGAGGGGCTTAAACTCCGTCGTAAGGGAGAGATGGTTCGACTTGAAGTCGGGGCAAATGCCGATGATGAGATTATCAACTTTTTTAACCGTCACACTAATGTTTATAAGGATGATATTTATAAATTTCACACTTTTTTAAATCTTGCAAGTCTTTGGCAAATTGTCGGCAATAAAAATTTTGCACAACTTTTAAGTCCTTCGTTTAAACCAAAAAGTTTACCACCTTGTACGAGCAATGAAAATATTTTCACAACCTTAGAAAAACAAGATGTTTTACTTTACCATCCTTATGAAAGTTTTGACCCCGTTGTAAAACTCATACAAAATTCGGCTAAAGATAAAGATGTTGTTTCTATCAAAATGACACTCTATCGCTCGGGGACAAATTCACCCATCGTTAAAGCCCTTATAGATGCAAGCGAAAGTGGCAAACAAGTAACAGTTATGGTAGAACTCAAAGCACGCTTTGATGAAGAGAACAATCTCATTTGGGCAAAGGCACTTGAAAAATCAGGGGCGCATGTTATTTACGGGATTAAAGGTTTTAAGGTCCATGCCAAAGCCACTTTGATTACTCGAAGAACCAATGGCAAGCTCAAACAGTATGCACATTTAGGCACAGGAAACTACAATCCTGCCACAGCAAAAATTTATACCGATATGAGCTACATGACCAGTAAAGATGTAGTTACAAATGATTTAACACGCTTTTTTCACTTTTTAACAGGTTTTAGTAAAAAAGGAAAACTCAATGAACTCTATATGGCACCTTCACAAATCAAACCAAAACTCCTCTCTCTCATTCATAATGAAACCCGACAAGGAACACAAGGGCATATCATCGCTAAAATCAACTCTCTAGTTGATGAGGATGTGATTCGCGCACTTTATAAAGCAAGTCAAGCAGGTGTCAAAATTGAACTTATTGTCCGTGGGATATGTTGTTTAAAACCAAGAGTTACAGGGGTAAGTGAAAATATCAGGGTTATTTCTGTCATTGGTAAGTACCTTGAACATCCGCGTACCTTTTACTTCAAAAATGATGCTACACAAGTATATATTTCAAGTGCTGATTGGATGCCAAGAAATCTTGTGAGACGCATTGAGCTTTTAACTGCTATCAAAGATGAAACAGCAAAAGGGAAAATTTTACAGATTTTACAACTACAGTGTTCTGATAATGTGCTTGCACATGAACTCCAAAGTGATGGTTCATACATCAAAGTAAAACGAGAAAATAACAAAGCAATCAACAGCCAAAAACTGCTTGAAGATTATGTCAACCGCATAAGTAAAGCATCTAAAAAAGAGATGGCAAGTAGTGTCGCACAACTTGCTTCAAGATTATATTCGGAGAGTTAAATGATTTACAATTTTAAAAATTTCACCCCAAAAATAGGGAAAAATAGTTGGGTAGCCCCTTCTGCTGATGTTATCGGTGATGTCACAATCGGTGAAGATTGTTCTATCTGGTTTGGAACAGTCATCCGTGGGGATGTGCATTACATTAGTATAGGCGATAGAACAAGTATTCAAGATTTAAGTATGGTACATATCACTCATCATAAAAAAGCAGATAGAAGTGATGGAAGTCCTACTGTGATAGGAAGTGATGTGACGATTGGACATCGAGTAATGCTCCATGGGTGTACGATAGAAGATGCTTGTCTCATCGGTATGAGTGCAACAATACTTGATAATGCGGTCATAGGAAAAGAGAGTATTGTAGGGGCAAGTTCACTTGTAACGAAGGGAAAAAAATTTCCTCCGCGTTCACTCATTATGGGAAGTCCTGCAAAAGTAGTGAGAGAACTCACAGATGAAGAGGTAGCAGAACTTTATGCCTCAGCTTCGCGATATGTTTCGTTTAAAAATGAGTATCAAGATTAAGTGCGATAATCCGCATTAATCTTGACATACTCGTGACCTAAGTCACATCCAAATGCAGTAAACTTTCCTTTGCCCTGCCCTAAATCACAAAATATGGTGAAGGCATCTCTTTGCATAACTAAAGAAGCTTTGGCTTCTATATCTGCATCAAAATAGATATTCCCTTTGTCATAAACACAAACATCTTCAAATGAAATTTGTAAACTCTCTTGAGAACATGCTACACCACTTGCACCAACAGTCGAAGCGATTCGCCCCCAGTTTGGGTCTTCACCATACAAAGCAGTTTTTACAAGTAGAGAGTCAGAGAGTGCTTTTGCCGCGACCTCAGCCTCAGCATCATCTTTTGCGCCACTTACTTCGTAGGTCACAAGCTTCGTGGCACCTTCACCATCACGTACCATTTCTCGTGCTAAAAAGTGCATAATAGTATGTAAAGCTTCATGAAATGCAGTTGCATTGTAAGCACCGCTCTTTTTATTTGCCAGCAGTAAGACAGTGTCATTTGTAGAAGTATCTCCATCCACACTCGCAGCATTAAAAGTTTTCGCTGTTGTATCGTTTAAAATCTTTTGCATTTCATTTGCAGACACATCGGCATCAGTAGTGATAAAACAGAGCATCGTCGCCATCGCAGGGTTAATCATTCCTGCACCCTTTGCCATAGCACCGATGTTAAAACTACTACCATCGGCTAATTCCACTCGCAATGCTATCTCTTTAGAAAAAGTATCTGTCGTCATAATCGCCTTCGCAGCACTATGAGGTTCTTTTTTACTCAAATCAAAAAGTTTTGCTCCTGCTATAATCTTCTCTTTAGGAAGTCTTACACCAATGACACCCGTAGAACTCATGATAGGATGATGAACCTCTTGAGACAGTGTTTGTAAAATATCTTTTATATCTTCTACCCCAGCATCTCCCGTGATGGCATTCGCATTTTTTGAGTTTACTAAAACAAAATTAGTCTCAAAACTTCCCTTAGATTTAAAATGTATGATAGGAGCTGCCGCCATTTTATTTGTAGTAAAAACAGAAGCGATTTCACAGAGAGATTCACTATAGATAAACGCCATATCTTTTGCCCCATTTGGTTTTAAACCAGCACTCACACCATCAGCAAAAAATCCATCAGCTAAACATACACCACCCTGTGTTTGGACTATCTTATACATATTTCAACTCCTTTGGTTTAATTCTTCTTACCAGTAACTCTTTTGTGATTTGGATGCCTTTATGAGTTCCAATGACTAGTAATTTACACTCACTCGTGACTAAAACATCTCCTTTTGGCATACTTAAAAATTTTCCATCTTTTTTTGTAATCCCTACGATTGAACAATTCGTTGTTTGACGGATATGAGTCTCTTTAAGTTTTTTTAACACGACCCAGCTATATTTTGGAACAAAAATCTCTTCCATATCTAAAGGATTATCTGTTTTATATAAAAATTCCTCAAGAAGATTTTCCATATCGGGTCTAGCAGCCATAGCACTTACCCTTTGTGCCGTAAGTTCGGTAGGCGATATAACAGTATCTGAACCCAGTTTTTTGAGTTTCTCAACATCACTTAAATTTTCTGCAGAAGAGATAATATAGTAAGGATGAGGCAAATCATGCTCTTTTTCAAAAAGTCGTACAGATGCAATCATAGCAATGTTATCAGGTACTTGGTTTGAGAGTGTTATCAAGCCTTTTGCAGAAGAGAGATGTGCTTTGAGCATTGTAAGTTCAGCATGCGGTTCTGCTTGAAGATAGCTTGGGTATTTGTACTCTTTTGCCCATTCATGAATCTCAGGTCTTGGGTCAATAACAACAAAAGGGATGTGATTTTTACGAAGTTCTTTAGCAACTTCTATAGTGTAATCATTATGATGACAAACAACAAAATGCTTTTTTAATCGTGCAATTTGGTACAACATAGAACGCTCCTTTAAAATAGTAACAATATTTCCGCGATTTAACTCTGCCACTAAAGTACCAATCGCACTTGAAAAGACGGCAAAGCCTCCAATAATAAGTGTAATTGTAAATAATCTTCCCATATTAGAAACAGGAGCAATCTCTCCAAAGCCAACCGTCGTAAAAGTAATACCTGTTTGGTAAATAGCATCCATCAAAGTAAAACCATCTATCAGTACATACCCAATGGTTCCAACGAGCATAATCAATACAGTTAAGATAAGAGGTAAGCGAAATGCTTTGAGGTGTGGATAAATCTCAGGAAGGAGTTTTGTGTCAGGTTTGGGAGCAATCTCCCAATTGAGGAATTTACGAATCCTTTGTAAAAGATTCAAAATAAGTTCCTATACTTTTAAGAATTTTTCTTAAGTGTACGTAATTCTCTTGCAGAGATTTTGATTTTTTTTGTTGTTCCATCTTCGAGTGTAATACGCACTGTTCTGAGGTTTAATAAAAAACGACGCTTCGTTCTGTTTTTTGCATGAGAAACATTGTTCCCGCTCATAGGGCCTTTGCCACTAATAGCACATCTTCTTGCCATCTTGCTATCCTTGAATATATTTAAAAGTTGCGAATTATAGCAACAAAAAGCAAAACTACAACTTAATCCATTTGTATTTTCTAAAGTTAGTTCTTTTTTATATTGCTTTTATCTATATCTCGTTAGAATATTGCCATATTAACATAAAAGATATAATTTGATTACAAAAGATAAAATCGATAGTTTTATAGAAAAAATCCCACCTTCCTCTAAGGTTCTCAAAGTAACACTTGCATTACTTGATGCAGGAGAACTCATTAAGGCTGCCCAGATAGCCAAAGAGGATTTAGCATTGAGTAGCTATCTCAAAAGTCTTGTCAATAAACCTATATATGGATTTAAAAATAAAGTAGATGATGTTTCTCAAATTTTTGGTATTTTAGGTGTCGCAAAATCACAACAAGCTGTCTATAGCTATATGATTTCTCTGCTTTCACCAAAAAAATGGTCACTTTTTGCTTTAAATCAACAATCCTTTCAAAACTTACAAGATGTTTTATCTGTGAATTGGCAAAAGATTTTACGCCATTTAGAAATTACCAATACAGAGATACAAAGTGCCATTACACTTTTACCTGCAAGTATTATCGTGGCTGAAGCACTCTTTCATGAGAAACAAGAGGATGTTGCCCTACTTCGTACTGCAAGTGAAATTGATTTAAATACTATCTTACTTCGTTTATGTAAGGTAGATTTGTTTGACATTTGTGCTATGATTGCTACAAAATGGGAGATGCATCCGAGTATTGTCGAGATTATTCAAGCTGCTTCAGGTGCAAAACCTAGCCATGATACAACCATCAATAAACTAGGACAATGGATGCATTTACTCCTTTTTTACACACTTTCTCAAGCACAATTCATAGAAGCTCAACTCAATGATTTTATAGACTTTCATATAGAGTATGTAAGCCCTATTTATGATGATTTCGCACAAGTAATGGAGATTCAATGAGAGCGGTAGTAAAAAATGGTATAGGTATTTTCACTCCGCAAGGGTTTTTAGATGGAAACAATTCCATTAATCTTTTGAGTATTGACGATGTTGAAGCCACAACTAAACTCAATGCAGAAATGATTTTAGTTTCACTAAAAAAGGTTGTTTTTTTTAATCGTAATGGTTTAGATGCCTTTGTAAAAATGTTTACGAGAGTACGTGCGAAACAACACCTTACAGTTGGTTTTTGTGATTATGATTATAAAAAATTCACAGCTATCAACAAGTTTTATAAAGACAATCTTAACTTTTCTCTTTTTCAATCTCAAGAGATTGCCATGCTTTTTACAGCCACCTATAAAAATCAAAATAAAAATGTTCTACTCTATAGTAATGACAAATCACAAGCAGCAGCAATGGCAATAGAACTTCATGACAATGGACATAATCCAGTAATTGCACAAACACAAGAAGATTTTAATATAAAAGAAAAATCTAAAGAGACTTATGATGTTATCATTAAAAACACCTATTTAGGGCAAATGGGGCAAAGTGTGGCTACTCGTGTGACAGGTAATGCTATCATTTATACAGTTTCTTCCTTTTTAGATGCAGAAATAGGCAACACTTTTAATATTGTTTATCATAACAACTCGTTAAATGTTGGTTTTCGACTCTTCATTTTTGATGCATATAAAGTTGTAAGTATGAATATTCATGCACTCAATTTTTTCTCTAAACTTGCTTCTTCAGGTGCAGAGTACAATGCCTCTATCTGTTTTGTTGGACTGAGCTTTGATAAAACACCAACTTCATTTAAAGAAACACTCGAAGATTCTGGGATTATGTTCTTTGAGCAAATGGATGACATTTTGCAAAACAAAGAGTTACTCCACGACTTAGGGGGAAGTAGTGCTTCGACAATTGCGAACAAAAGAGTTATTACAAAAGCCATAGTCACAGAACTTCCAAATTTTATAGAAGCAACCGTCAATACTATTGAAATGATGACAAACTCTCAAGCGAGTAAAAATGCTGCAAAAGTAGACCAGATTACAATCGATGGAAACATAGAAGATAAAATTGCCAGTTCTATAGGCTTCTATGGCGATATAGATGGAATGGTCATCTTAGTTTTTCCAGTTGAGATAGCAAAAAAAGCTTCTGAACTGCTTATTGGTGAAAAGACAGAAGATATAGAACTCGTACTTGATACCTTAGCAGAACTTGTCAATATAGTTGGTGGGAAAATAAAATCTTTACTCTTTGAAGCTGATATAAGTGTAAACATCACACTTCCAAGAACCTATGAAAATGTGAATTCACTTTTAGATGTAGTCGGCGATAAAAAGGGAGTTCAAGTAGACCTTAGCTTTGATAATGATAAGTTCCTTTTTTTCTTAACTAGATAAAAGCCTTTTTTGCTTATAATTTCAAAAACAGAAGGCTTTATAGTATGATAAAAGTAGCTCCTAGTATCCTCTCCGCTGATTTTGGAAACTTACAACGCGATGTAGAAGAGATATGTAATGCCAACTGTGACTTAGTCCATGTCGATGTCATGGATGGGCATTTTGTACCCAATCTTACTATTGGACCAGTTGTTGTCTCTGCAGTTGCAAAATGTGCCACAAGGCCTTTAGATATTCATCTAATGGTTGAAAATAACACTTTTTTTGTAGAACTTTTTGCACCACTCAAACCACAATATATATCTTTTCATATAGAAGAAGAGAAACATCCACACCGTTTGATACAAAAAATTCGTTCGTTAGGTATAAAACCTGCCATTGTACTCAACCCACACACTCCACCAGAAGCCATTGAATTTTTACTCAAAGATTTAGATATGGTACTTTTGATGAGTGTAAACCCTGGTTTTGGAGGACAAAGTTTTATAGAAAGTGTACTGCCTAAAGCGGCACGCTTAAATGAAATGCGAAATAAACTCAATCCAAACTGTTTGATAGAAGTGGATGGTGGAGTAAGCGATACGAACATCAAATCACTCAAAGATGTCGGTGTGGATGTTGTTGTTGCAGGAAGTTATGTCTTTAAACATGAAAACCGCCAAACAGCGATACAAAATCTCCAAATATGAGAACGAAGATATGTGGCATTACATCTTATGAGGATGCTATGCTTGCCATCAATGCAGGGGCAGATGCCCTTGGATTTGTCTTTTATGAAAAATCTCCTCGATATGTGACACAAGAAAAAGCAAAAAAAATTATCTCTCAGCTACCTCCTTTTGTTGAAAAAGTTGCCCTTTTTGTGAATGAAGATGCACTCACTATTGATACTGTTTGTCAAAGTGTTGGCGCGACACTTGCACAACTTCATTTTGAAGCTTCTCAAAGCTTATGTAAAAGTTTACAAACACCTCACATTAAAGTGATACGAGCAAAATCTGCGGAAGATATTTTAGCATATAGTGATGAATATAGACTTGTGGATGCGTATTGTGAGGCCTATGGTGGTGCTGGCAAACGCATCAATCTTGAGTGGTTTGAGAATGTTGATTGTTCTAAGATAATTCTTGCAGGTGGACTTGATGCTACCAATGTGGCTGCACTTATGAAGTATGGTTTTTATGGTGTAGATGTAAGTAGTGGTGTTGAAGCAAGTTATGGTGTGAAAGATGCTCGCAAAGTAAAAGATTTTATTTTCAATGCTCAGTAAAACTTTTCCTCTTCATAAAAAGAGCATTGCAAAACTCGCTTCGAGAGGTCTCCCACTTGTTGAACTTAAAAATCAGATACCAACAAGTCTTGACCTTTTTTTAGAACTTAGCTACGGACAAGGACTACACATTATCCGTAAGCAAGGTCGTTACTTTTTTGATACAAAATTTATGAAAATCGAAGAAGCAGAATTTTGTATTGTCGATATTGAAGCCAATGGTTCTAAGATTGAAAAGCATCAGATTATAGAGATTGCAGCTGTAAAAGTCAAAAATGGCATCATTACCCATAGATATGAATCTTTAGTACAAACAAAAGAGATAAATCCCATTATATCCGAACTCACAGGTATTACAGTCGAAATGACAAAGAATTCACCTACACTCAAAACAGTTATGATGGAGTTTCAACACTTTTTAGGAGATGCTATTTTTGTTGCTCATGATGTCAAGTTTGATTATAACTTTACCTCTTTAAATATGCAAAAAGTAGGTTTAGAACCGCTCTTAAACAGAAGCTTATGTTCTCTTGGTTTAGCAGAGCGAACCATAGTCTCTTACAGATACTCACTCGGCTATCTTGATAAGACATTCAATCTCAATCCAAACGCAAAACACCATAGAGCGATGAGTGATGTCATGACAACCTATGCCCTTTTTATCATGGCCTTAGAAAATTGTACTGAGAGTTTAAATAATGTAGAAGATTTGATTAAATTTAGTAGAGAAGCCAAAAGGTTACGAAGACCTAAATTTGACCCCTTTATAGAAGAAGAGAAAGATTACTCTTCTTCAGAAAACGCACCGGGAGCCGTAAGTTTAGCATAACGAGCTTGCATTCTCGTCTCTTCGCTCAAAAGACGAAGACTTGCAATACTACTGATACAATATTCTTTGATAACTTCTGCTGCACGTTCTTTATCTCGATGAGCACCAATTAATGGCTCATCAAGAACATCATCAATCAGTTTAAGCTCAAGTAAATCGCTACTTGTAATTTTAAGTGCATTTGTTGCAGTTTCTACTTTTTTAGGGTCATTCCATAAAATAGCTGCACACCCCTCAGGAGAGATGATACTAAAGATAGAGTAACGCATCATAGCAAATTTATCTGCAACACCAATAGCTAAAGCACCCCCTGAACCACCTTCACCAATAACAATAGAGATAGTAGGCACTTTAAGTTCTGCAAATTCAAGTAAATTTCTCGCAATTGCCTCACTCTGATTTCTCTCTTCAGCCCCAATTCCAGGATAAGCACCCGGAGTATCTACAAGCATAACAACAGGAATATTAAACTTCTCAGCTAATTTTGCAGCACGTAATGCTTTTCGATAGCCTTCAGGATGTGGCATACCAAAGTTACGTTTGAGCTTGTTTTTTGTACCGCGCCCTTTTTGCTCACCTATTACCATAACTTTTTCATCGCCAATATAACCCATATAGCAGAGAATAGCAGCATCATCATGGAAATGTCTATCTCCATGAATCTCATACTTATCATGCATTATAAGGTTAATATAGTCAAGTGCATATGGGCGGTCTAAATGACGTGCAAGTTGTAATTTCTGAAAGTCTGTAAGATTTCCATAAATTTTTCCAACTTCTTTATCTAAGTTTGCTTCTAGTTTTTTTACTGCACCTTCGTCATGGCGAACTTGTGCTGAAATAATATCTTCTTGAATAAATTTAATTTTGTATTCAAAGTCTAAGAAAGTTGCCAATGTAAATCCTTATCTACTAGATTTTTTTGAAAATTATAACGCCGTTTGTACCACCAAAACCAAATGAATTACTCATAACATAATTAAGTTCAGCTTTTCTTACACCCTCAGTTACATAATCTAAGTCACAATTCTCATCTGGAGTTGTATAGTTGATTGTTGGAGGAATCACACCATCACGCATCGCCATTAAACAAGTAACCGCTTCAATCCCACCCGCAGCACCTAAACAGTGTCCAAGTTGTCCTTTAATAGAACTCATTGGAGGACAGTTCTCTTTACCACCAAGAAGGTTTTTCAAAGCAATTGTTTCATTTTTATCATTAATAGCGGTACTTGTACCATGTGCATTTACATAATCAAGTTTTGGTTCCCCTGCCATTTTATATGCTGCTTTCATTGCACGAAGTGGACCATCTAAGCTTGGTGTTGTAATATGACTTGCATCACCACTTTCACCAAAACCTGCGACTTCACCATAGATTCTAGCACCACGAGCGACAGCCACTTCATACTCTTCAAGTACAAGTGCTGCAGCACCCTCGCCCATTACAAAACCATCACGGTCTGCATCAAAAGGACGAGAAGATGTTTTAGGGTCATCATTTCGAGTTGAAAGTGCTTTCATCGCAGCAAATCCACCAA
The DNA here is from genome assembly GCA_027019335.1 of Sulfurimonas sp. GTDB lineage: Bacteria > Campylobacterota > Campylobacteria > Campylobacterales > Sulfurimonadaceae > Sulfurimonas. Next base: position 27,629 of record JALUWV010000110.1, read on the forward strand.
CACCCGCACCCGTTATAGCAGATTCAGCACTCACAACAAGCATTCTTTCCGCACCATTACACATAATTGTTTTACAAGCATCACTAATAGCATGTGTTCCTGCTGCACAAGCTGTAACACTTGAAGTGTTCGGACCTTTTGTTCCATGTTCTATAGAAACAAATCCACCAAGCATATTCACTAAAGCACCTGGAATAAAAAATGGAGAAATTCTTCTAGGACCACGAGTTTCAATGATAACAGAATTTTTTTCTATAGCAGGAAGCCCTCCAATCCCAGAAGCAGCACTTACTCCAAATCTTTCATAATCAATCTCGGCATCGCCAAAGTTTGCATCTTCCATCGCTTCTTGTGCCGCTTTCAGACCTAAATGAATAAATCTATCTGCTTTTTTAACCTCTTTTGGTGCCATAACAGTTGCGGGGTCAAAATCTTTTACTTCTCCTGCAATTTTTACACTATATTTTTCCGGATCAAAGATGGTAATAGTATCGATGCCACATTCACCATCACAGATTGCTTTAAAAGAACTCTCTTTATCGTTCCCTACTGAGTTTATCATTCCTATACCAGTTACTACTACTCTTCTCATAATCTCTCCATAAAAAATAAAATACTTTTAAAAATCAACAAAAAAATTGACTACTAAAAGGATTTGGTATGAAAAAAAGAGAAAAACTCTTTTTTTCAAGTGTGTTTCTAAAACTATTTGCTCTCTACGTAAGCAACTACATCAGCTACAGTAGCGATTTTTTCTGCTTCATCATCTGGAATTTCGATGTCGAATTTTTCTTCAAGAGCCATTACTAATTCAACAACATCTAGGCTATCTGCACCTAAATCTTCTACGAATTTCGCATCTTCTTTTACTTCATCAGC
>JALUWV010000111.1 GCA_027019335.1 Sulfurimonas sp.
AGAAATGCTTGTTGTATCTCTAATCGTGTTGATAGTAGAACAGTAAGTTTCCAAAGATGCCATGACCCAGCGAGCTGCTGTTGTATCATCGACATCGGAGTTAAAAGTATATGTAAGATGAAGTGTTTCAAACTTTGCAGGATGCGGCTCGGCACGTACAACTTCACCCTCTATCACTAAATCAGTGACAGTTTTTCCTTGATTTTTTGGTATCAGTATCATATCTGTTGCACTACAAGTAATAATCCCCGATAGGAAGTACTCTACAGGAGAGATAGTAGGACAATCTATCACAAAACTACTCTTAGCAGTTTTTGCCTCGAATTTCATGGCATCTTGATGTGTGATTGTTACTTTCATATCTATTGTCCTTCTAAAAAGTTTTTAAAATACGCTAATTGTTCTTGAGTTCTTACAGTGGCTGTACCACCCTCTGAAGTTCTCGCATTCATTGAGTGGCGAAGTGCTAAAAATTCCATCACATCTTCGTTTATTCGCTCATCTATCTCTTTAAGATATTTAAATTCCATTTTCGATAAATCGACATTTATCTCTTCACCCTTTGCAACAGCACGCCCTGTAATAAAATGTGCTTCTCGAAATGGAATACCACACTTCTCTACAAGATAATCTGCTAAATCTGTTGCACTCAAATGCCCTATAGCACAAGCTTTTTCCATGTTATGTGCTTTTACTTCCATCGTTTTTATCGCTTCTTTTAAAATCTCTAAAGAAATTTCAGCAGTCTCTATCGCATCAAATACACCCTCTTTATCTTCTTGAGTATCTTTGTTATATGCTAAAGGTAAACCTTTCATCACTGTTAAAAGTCCCATAAGTGAGCCATAAACACGCCCTGTTTTCCCACGAAGAAGCTCTGGAACATCAGGATTTTTCTTTTGTGGCATGATAGAGCTTCCTGTTGAGTATGCATCGCTTAGTTCTACAAAGCCAAACTCATATGAAGACCACATAACAAGTTCTTCACTCAAACGCGAGATATGCATCATCATTGTAGAGATATTAAACAAAATCTCTAAAGCAAAATCTCTATCACTCACAGTATCTAAACAGTTTACACTGACACTATCAAAACCAAGTAGCTCTGCTGTCATCCCTCTATCAACATCATGTGGTGTTCCAGCAAGTGCTGCACAACCAAGTGGAGAGACATTATTGCGTAAAGCAGAACTCTCAAAACGTTCGATATCGCGTTTAAACATCGAAAGATACGCCCCTAAATGAAATCCAAAGTTGATAGGTTGGGCATGTTGTAAATGTGTCATCCCAGGAAGTAATGTCTCGGTATGTTTATCTGCAACAACTACTATCTCTTGCATTAATCGTTTTAAGGCATCGACAAGTTCACCATTTTTACGAATCACAAAACGACGAAAATCAACAGCCACTTGGTCATTACGACTTCTCGCTGTGTGGAGTTTTTTTCCAGCATCACCAATCAAAGCCGTTAAGCGTTTTTCAATTCCCATATGTAAATCTTCATCAGAAATATTCCATTGAAATTCGCCTGATTCTATCTCTTTACTCACTTGATTAAGTCCGTCAACTATCTGAGCTAACTCATCACTTGTTAAGATGCCTTGCTTTGCAAGCATAGAAGCATGTGCTAAAGAACCTTCTATATCTTCACGATAGAGCTTTCTATCGTACATAATTGAAGCATTAAATTCATCCAAAAGAGAAGATGCACCCGCACTAAAGCGGCCTGACCACATTTTATCCATAGCTTAAATATCCTTACTAAAAATTTATATATTTTATCTAAACAAGTTGAAACTTGTCGAATCTTTCTTCATCTAAATCCCATAAGCCACATGACTTCAAAGAATCTACAACACTCAGTGTACAATCAACATCATCTGGCCATTCTCTTGTAAATCCATCTATACTCGACTTATTTGTTCCATCCACTCCAACAGTATTGTTACTGATAAAAACATCCCGTTGTGCGTCCATATTGTTTGTCACTCGCCAGATAAGCATATAAGGATTATGCACATCATTTTTAACATTATCCACAAAAACAACGACTCTCAAGTATTCATATAAAGGCGCTAAAAGAGTAAAACACTCTTTCATAGATTTCTCTTTATTGACACTTATAACAGTAATTGGATTTTTTGTATGGCGCATATACTGTTGTACATAGACTATCTCAGGTACATACTTTTTCATTTTTTCAAGCAATTCAACATTACCAAGGAGTTTGGGTTCTTCAATCTTTGGTGTCGTTGTTGCATCAAGCCCTAGCTTTCCACCTACTAATGTTTCATCAGAAGAGTGGTCAAGGGCATCTAAAATCCCCTCAGTAATAAAAAGAGATTTTGGAGTAAAACGATTCAGTACAAACGCAGTAAATGATTCATAGTTTTCTAACGAAGGCGCACTCTCATCTACAAAAATTGCATGTTTTACAAAACTCATCTGCCCTGCTCCCCAAAATGCATGCATAAACTGTTTTGCATGCCCTTTATAAAGTGGTTGCATTTTTGCTAAGATAAGATTATGAAATCCTGCATTTTCAGGCATATGATAATCAAGTAAATCAGGAACTGTAGTTTTGAGCAGTGGAAAAAATATCTTTCCTGTCGCCCACCCCATATATTTATCTTCTAAAGGGGGCTTACCAACAACTGTTGCCAAATAAGTTCTCTCTTTTTTCATACTTATAGCACTTACTTCAAGTAGAGGGTACTGTTCTTCTAATGTATAGTAGCCTGTATGATCGCCAAAAGGACCTTCAATGCGCATTTTATCGGTATCGACCCACCCTTCTATGACATAATCAACATCACGAGGAATATACAAAGGAGTTGTTAACGATTTTACTAATTGTGCTGGTTTTTTCGTGATAAGTCCATACATTAAGAGTTCATTGACTCCATATGGTAGGGGAGCTGTTGCACACCAAGTATAGAGAGGATCCCCACCAATAGCGATACTTACCGGCATTTTCTTTCCTGCTTTTTGATACTGATCAAAAAAGTGTGAACTATCTTTATGAATCTGCCAGTGCATTCCTAAGTGATTTTTATCATAGACTTGCAATCTATACATTCCAAGATTTACCATTTCACCATCAAGACTCTGCGTATACACTTGCCCCATTGTGATAAAAGGTCCCCCGTCTTGTTCCCAAGTTGTCAGGACTGGAAGTTTATATAAATCAACATCATCATTAAAATATTTTATCTCTTGACACTCACCCTCTTGCGATAAGTGTTTAGGAAAAATGTTTTTTAAAGCAAACAAATCCTTTGCCATTGAAACTTTATCCATAAAACCTGCAGGAGGTTTCATATGAAGTAGTTTTGTGATTTCATCTGCAACAGACTCTATAGTGCGTCCAAAAAGAAGTTCACAACGTCTATACGAACCAAATACATTCATTAAAACTGGTTCGTCAAATACTTTGTTTTTACTTGTATCAATTACATTGGTAAAGAGAAGTGCCTTTCCTCCATCTTCTTTTTTGACTTCAGCATAGGCAAGATGAGGAATCTCAAGAAAGATATCTAAGCTATCTTCAATGACTCGGAGTTCATTATTTTTTTTTAAAAGAGCTATTGTATTTTGCATTATATCCTCTGTGGCATTTCATCTTTAAAAGCGATTTTTTCAGCATCTTTTAAAAGTTCTAAGGCACCATTTTTTATCATCTTTTCTGCAAGAGAGGTGCCTAAGTTTGCAGATTCACTCATTTTAACTATTACTTTTTCTTCTGAAATATGTGTGCCATCAGGAAAACCAATCATTGTTCTAAAAACAATATTTTCACCCTTTACAACAGCATTACAAGCCACAGGTGCCGAACACCCTGCCCCGATTTTAGAGATAAAATCACGCTCTATCTGGGTACAAAGAAATGTATCTTTATCTTTTAAGCTCGCTGCTATTTCTCGTGCTAAGGGATTGTCACTCACTATCTCTATCCCTAAAGCAGCTTGTCCCATAGGCGGTATCATCATATCAAGTGAAAGTTTTTGTGTAAAGGGAATATCTTTGAGTAAATCAAGGCGATTGAGTCCAATCCAAGCAAGGATAATCGCATCATACTGCCCTTCTGCAAGTTTTCTCAAACGGGTATTGACATTGCCTCGTAAATCTTTTACTTTTAAATCTGGTCTTTTTTGTAAAAGTTGCATTCTTCGACGCAGACTAGTCGTTCCGACGACTGCACCTTGTGGTAAATCTTCTAAAGTTTTATAAGTGTGCGATAAAAAAACATCACTTTGGTCTTGTCTTTGTGTCACAGCTGCAAGTTCTAAACCCTCTGGCATATATGTTGGAACATCTTTTAAACTATGCACAGCGATATCTGCATTTCCTGCAAGCATTTCATCTTCGAGTTCTTTAGTAAAATGCCCCTTACCACCAATCAAAGCTAAAGGCTTATCTAAAACTTTATCACCATTACTCACAATTTTGTTAAGTGTCACTTCTACATCAGGAAAACTTGTTTCAACTCGAGTCTTGATATGATATGCTTGCCACAGAGCGAGGTCGGAAACACGGGTTGCAATTGTCAATTTTTTCATACTTAGTTTACCTTTTTATATTTCTTTTTTGTTCTATCCATTTTCCCATCTAAGTAAATTGTAGGGGTTCCTGCTACCATGATATCATTAGCAACCTTTGCATCAAACTTGATTTGTGCTTGCACTTTTTTTGTTTGCATATCATGCTCTGTTATATTTGTACCCACAGCCTTGTTAAATGCAGCTAAAATAACCTTAATATTTTTTTCACGTGGATTGAGTTTGATACTATACATTTTTAAGATAACATCTTTGACACCCTTATTTTGTGCTGCTTGTGCTATTCTTACGAGAGCTACAGAAGCTGGATGGATACGTTCTAAAGGAAGGTGAAAGTAATACACAGCATATTTTTTTGGGTCTTTTTTCATCTCTTGAAGTGCTTCTGGCACAAAAGCTTTACAAAACGGACACAAAGGGTCTGAAAAGATAGCTATTTTATGTCTTGCATTTGCATTCCCGTAGATAAGGTTTTCTTTTGTATAGTATTTAGCCTTCATATCTGGCTTTGCCAAGTCAGTAAAACTATCGCCACTATGCATATCTGTTAAATCTTTTGTAATAACACTCCCATTAGAAAACCAAATCATTTTTTGTTCAATCACTTGTTTTCGTTTCCCCTTTATCACAGCCTTTATGTTTACAACATAGGCTCGCCAACCTTTAAGTTGTTCGAGGGGTTTACTGCTTTCAACATCCAAATCAATAGACTGAATCTGTGGATTTTTACTAAATTTACTACTTAAAAAATCTTCTATATCGTCACTTGTATTAGCGTAAAGAAAACTACCTAAGAGGAGGCTTGTCGCCAATAATTTCAACATCAATAACATCGGAATCCTTTGTGTGAATATTTGTATCAAAATGAGTATTACATTTTCCTGATTTTACATTATAACGGTTAACAATCATACTCGTCACTACACTAAACTGTAAAAGAATACCAACAATATCTGTTAAAAATCCAGGAAGTATAAGAAAAATAGCACCAAAGAGTGTAAAAAGATTTAGTTTTTTAAACTCTTCTAAGTCGATACAGCTGTAAGAGACTGCTGTCATATTTTCTACTAAGGTGCTTCTAAAGTTAACAAGTATCGAGAGTCCCACAAAAGCACTTAAAATAATTTCAAAAAATGTTGCAAGCCCACCAATAGCAGATGATATATTGACAGAGATAAGTACCTCTAAAAACATATAGACTAAAAAATAAAGCATTTACACCAATTCCATAATAGCTTCAAAAATTGTATCTACATTAACAGCTTGCTTCTCTTGTGTTTTTCTTTCATAAATCTGCACAGCACCATTTTCTAGTTCTTTACCTATAATAATTGTATAAGGAAATCCAATGAGTTCAGCATCTTTCATTTTAAAGCCAAAGCGTTCTTTTCTATCATCAAGCATCACTTCTACATTTTTCTCTTGGAGTTGTGCATAAAGAGACTCTCCAAGTGCTACCTGTGCTTCATTTTTAATATTTGAAATCATGATATTTACCATATAAGGAGCCGTCTCTTTTGTCCAAATACACCCTTGTTCATCATGATGTTGCTCAATCACAGAAGCCACTAAACGTGACACTCCCATGCCATAAGTTCCCATCACAAAAGGCTGAGCTTTTCCATTTTCATCCAAATACTCCGCTTTTAAAGCTTCTGAATACGTAGTACCGAGTTTAAAGATATGCCCTACTTCTATGCCTTTTGTAAAACTCAAAGTACCCTCACAATGTGGACAAGTATCACCCTCATTGACCTCTGCAATCTCTGCAAAATAAGCAACATCTTCGAGTACTTTCATATCGACACCCACATAGTGATAATCTTTCTCATTTGCTCCACACACCATATTTGGTGCATTTTTAAGTTCGCAGTCAATGACATGTTTCGCTTTATCTTGGTCAAGAGGACCTATAAACCCTGGAATAATCCCTATCTCTTTCAGTTCTTCTTCACTCACATCCACAATCTCTAAAGCATCCGTTGCATTGATAGCTTTTACTTCTTGTAAATTATCGCAGCCTCGCAAGAAGAAAAGTACTATCTCACTCTCTTCCTCATACACCACCCGTTTTGCCACACATTTAATCGTATAATACGCATCTATTTTTAAAAACTCTGCTAAATCTTCTATACTTTTGACATCAGGTGTTAAAAACTTATTAAATTCTGCTTCAGGTGCTTTAGGAGGATTTGGATTAAAACTGCGTTTTGCAGCTTCTATATTGGCTCCATATTCACATGAGGAACAGATAGCAATCGTATCTTCACCGCTATCGGCAATAACCATAAGCTCTTTACTACCACTCCCACCAATAGCCCCGCTATCAGCTTCAACTACACGGTACTCAAGCCCTAAACGAGTAAGTATTGTTTTGTATGCTTGTTCCATACTTTCAAATTCACGGTCTAAGTCTTCTACACTTGCATGAAAAGAGTAACCATCTTTCATGATAAACTCACGCCCACGCATTAAACCAAAACGCGGTCGTGCTTCATCACGAAACTTTGTTTTCATTTGGTAGAGGTTAAGTGGGAGATTTTTGTATGAAGTAACACGGTTACGGACTAAATCGACCATCATTTCTTCATGTGTTGGCCCTAAAACAAAAAGATTTTCTTTTCTATCTTTAAAACGCAATAACTCTTTTCCAAACTTCTCAATGCGTCCTGACTCCGCCCATAAATCAGCAGGTGTCACAAACGAGAGTTCTACCTCTTGCGCCCCTACTTTACTCATCTCTTCATTGATAACATTTTCAATTTTTCTAATTACTCTTTTAGCTAAAGGCATATAGTTATAAAGTCCAGCAGCGACTTGAGAGATAAACCCTGCACGGGCTAAATAAATGTGACTTGCTAGGGTAGCGTCTGAAGGTGCTTCTTTAGATGTTGGGATAAATGCTCTACTTCTTCTCATTAGTTTTTACTCACTTTTTGTTTCATTAAAGAGCTCATTGCTCCATTGATTAACTCAGATTTAAAATCTTCTGAACCACTGCGTATATTGGCTGTAATATCATGTAAAAAAGTTTTTAAAGCTTGTTCACACATCTTCTGTGCTTCTTGTGCATACTCTTTTGGAATATAATTCTTTTGTACTGCTCGCTCTGCTTCTTTTTGCGCGGCACTATTTGCTTTTTGATAAATCTCTTTAATAGTCGGCTCTATATCTTGCGCACTCAACCAATCAAAGAACTCTACAACACCCCTCCCAATAATTCCATGTGCTTCACGTGCTGCATTTTCTCTAAACTCGAGATTATCATCCACTATCGCTGTTAAATCATCAATCACAAAAGAGTGGATTTTTACATCTTCACGGCATTCAATATCTCGTGGCAAAGCTAAGTCAAACCAGTAACGCTCAAAACTACAAGGTTTTACAATCTCGTCTGTAATGATTGGAATCGGTGAAGAAGTAGCGGTAAATAGAATCTCAAACTCATTTACAAGAGTAGGAAGTTGAGAGAAAGGCACTGTTTTTGTACAACATTCAAGTGCTAATTTTTCTGCCTTATGCTCTGTTCTATTTGTTATGTAAACATCCACCCCTGCAGTAATGAGGTGCTTTGCCGTAATCTCTGACATTTCACCTACACCAATAACCAGTGCCTTTTTACCCTTCAAATCAGAAACTAAAGATTTCAATTTTGAAACAGAAACACTTGCCATGGAAACGGGCTTAGAAGAAATCTCCGTTGTATTTCTAACCTTTGCTGCACAAACAAAAGCATTTTTCATAGCCCGTGCAAGTTTTTTACCACAGTAATTATTATCGTATGAAAATCGAAAAGCATCTTTGAGTTGTCCGACTATCTGTGTTTCACCGAGTACCATTGAGTCCAAAGAGGCTGCAACACTAAAAAGATGGTGAATAGCCGTACTATCATCAAAAATATCTGCATGCTCTTTAAGCTTCTCTTCTTCTAACTCGGCTCTTTTACTCAAATGTGCAAAAATATGTTTTGTTGCCACTGAAATATCTGTACAATTTGCCATTATCTCCATTCTATTACAAGTAGAGATTAAAATAGCACCTGCTATGTACTCACTTTTGAGGAGTGCTTGCAAACAAGCATGTTTATCTTTATCATCTGCATATGAAAGTTTTTCTCTAATATCAAGATTGGAATTTTTATGTGTAAAACTGATGTTTAAATAGTGCATTAGTAACTTCTTTTTATCATAGTATCTAAAATAGCAACGAGTTGAGGGACATCACTCATAACCTCTTTTGCTTCATTGGAAAGTTTTTGTGCAAGCTCAAAAGATTTTTCAACACTCATATGTTTTTTCATTTGTGTTTGTATCCATGCCATTGATGCTTCGTCAAGATGTTTCGCATGTAATGAACGTAATCTTTCTTTGTCATTTTCATTGAGTACATTATACAAATAAATGTAAGGGAGAGTACACTTCCCTTCTACAAAATCATTTAAAGCAGGTTTCCCTAAAGTTTTTGCATCAGCTGTAATATCAAGAATATCATCAATAATTTGAAAAGACAAGCCTAGGTTTCTTCCATATAAGGCATACTTTTGAACATCTTTACCCGCTAACATCGCAGCAGCACTCGCAGCTGCTTCTATGAGTGTCGCTGTTTTTAGGTAGAGCATATCAAGGTAGATTTGTTCATCGCTGTTAAATGTTTCTGCCAGTTTCACATCTATCATTTCGCCCTTACTCAAAGCAGTTACAGAAGCAGCAATAGTTTTAGCTACATCTTTATCAAAAGAAACAAGTTCTGTAAAGGCTTTTGAGTATAAGACATCTCCAAGCATGACGGCTTGTTTACTTCCTTCGCTTGCGTTGACAGACTCTAATCCACGGCGAGTTTGTGCCTCATCTATCACATCATCATGCAACAAAGAAGCTCCATGAATGAGTTCTACAATCGCTGCTAAAAGAGGAGCCTTTTCATGCTCAGATGCAATCTTTAAAATAAGCTTTGCACGTAAATGTTTCCCACCACTGAGTTGTTGAAAAAGTCTTGTCACTTCTCCATACTCACACTCTTGAATCAATCTTGCTATCTCTGCTTCTACTCGTTGCATAGGCTCACTTTTTTAAATATTCTAATTCTATCTGATTTTTCACATCAGAAATAAAAAGCTCAAAATGAGCCTCATGTTTTTTAAAGTCAAACTTTTTAAATTTAACTAGTATATAGGGTACATTGTAAGCATCTGAACCACGAGGCTTCAAATCAAATCGAAAACTCTGGTTTTGATGGTTTAAATAGAGGATGTTTTGCCCAACAATGCCATCGTAATTACGATGAATGACAAGTCCACCATTTTTGTATAGTGTCCACCTAAATTTAAAAAGTTTTTTGTATATATCATATTTTACAAGAATTTTCTTTTGCACATCTTTTTTAAGAACAATTTTTTTAATATCTTTAAAATCATTAGCAAAAGTAGCACTTCCAAAGAGAAGTACAAAGAAAAAAACTTGTAAAAAGGTTTTCAAGTCACTATTCGCTTTGAGAAAGAATTGTTCCCATCAGTTCAATGAAAAGACTTTTTGCCTTCTCATCTGCATCACCTAAGTGATTTATATCATAACTTTTTACAGCAGCATCTATATCTTCACCCACATATTCTTCTAACATTAGTTCCATTGTGGCTGCTTTTGTTATAAAGTTTCTCAACTCTTGTCTTACGATATCGTTATTTGCATTGAAAATAACATCCATTAATCTCGACTCTGGAGAGCCTGCGAAGATATCATCTTCATCTTCAAATAAAGCGCTATATTTACTCATTTTTTTCCTTTGTTTATAAAAATTTTAAAATCTCTTTTTCTATCTCTTCTTTTTCAATAATAGTATTTTGTACTACTTCTTTCGTAAAAAGTCCTTGAATCATACTTGGTATATCTAAGTTTGCCACTTTTGAGATGGACTTAAGTGCATCAATATCTTGCGCATCTTTTTCACCAGTAAGTGCGTTGGCAATGACTGGTGAAAATTTTGTCCATTCTGCTGTTGAGTAAGCGATAGTTTTTATCTCAGGGTTTGAACATGTTTCAAATGACTTCATACAAGTAGCCGTATGTGGGTCCATTAAATAACCATCATTTTCAAAAGTATCTTTAATATAAGCTTTTCCCTCTTCACCATTACAAAAATCAGCATCGAAAGATACTTGTAATTTTGTTAATTCTTCTGCATTTAACTCATAAAAATTATTTACTTCTAAACTCTGCATTAACTCTTTTGTTCTTACATCGCCAAACAAGTCAAATAAAATTCTTTCAACATTAGAAGATTTTAAGATATCCATTGCAGGGGATGTTGTCCCTACAACTGCATTCTCGCGTAAATCATATTTTCCCGTTTTGATAAGCTTTGTTAAAATGTTATTTTCATTAGAAGATATAATGATTTTTTCAACAGGTAAGCCCATTTTCCAAGCATAATATCCACCTAAAGCATTTCCAAAGTTACCACTTGGAACATTTAAGTAAACCTTTTCACCCATACTAATCGCATTTTGACGAACAAGTTCAAGATAGGAGTGAATATGATAAATAATCTGAAAAATAATACGACCGAAGTTTACAGAGTTTGCTGCAGAAAGAGAGACATTTTTCTCTTTCAAGGCTTTTTTAAACTCCTCACTTGCTAAAAGATGTTTGAGTGCATTTTGTGCATCATCAAAAACACCATGAATCCCAATAACTTTTAAGTTTTCTGCATCCTCTGTAACCATTTGTAGACGCTGTACATCACTTGTGCCACCATCAGGGTAAAGGCAAGCTACTTGTACATTTGCTCTATTTTTAAATGTTTCTAAAGCTGCTGGACCTGTATCGCCACTTGTTGCTGCTAAGATAAGATAGTTCTCATTTCTCTCTTGTGCAATGGATGAGAGAACGACACCAAAAGGTTGGAGTGCCATATCTTTAAAAGCACGTGTTGGTCCATGATACAGCTCACTCACATACAAGTTTTCTTTTACTTTTACAACAGGAACTGGATTTGAAGCATCATCAAAGGCATCATACAAATCAAGTGCCTTATCAATGACATCTTGAGCAATATCTATCTCAAAACGAGCAAGCATATCTGCTGCTAAAGTTTTATAAGAAGAGTTCATGTGCTTTTGTAAAAAAGCCTCTCCAAGTTCTGGTAATTCTTGAGGAACATAAAGCCCACCAAAAGATGCTATAGGGGCTAAAATAGCTTGCGAAAAAGTAACACTTTGTAGTTTGTTTTCATCGTTGCCGCGTGTTTGAATAAAGTTCATGTAACTCTCTATATTAATATTTTTGAAATTATATCCAAAAATAGGTTTCTATTAAAGAGAGAACTTACTCTTCACTATCATATTTTATAAATAATGCAAATATCCAAAGTAGACTTATAGTCGCAACAATCTCATAACCAATAGCCCAAACGATAAAAGCTTGTGCTAAGTCAAGCAACATAAAGTTGTCAAAATCAGCACCAGCAACTGCAAAAAAGAGGAAAATAGCACCTGCTATATAAGGAATAACTAACACATAAAAAGTGTAAAAGAAAAATTCCATCCCCTCAGGGATAAAAAGATAATCTTTCAAGTTTATAGTTTGCGCTGAAAAAGATGTTTTTTTCTTTGTACTTTTTTTACGAGAATTTTTCTTTAATCCTGAAAGCATTTGATTGTAATAATCTGCACTTTTTTTATCTTTATTTCTTTTTTGCATTCCACACTCCATATGATTCAAGAATCATTATATCCACTCAAATTTAAAACAACTATAAATCATTGAAAAAGTCTAATTGGATTAATATGATATGATTTTTGTGTCACTTCAAATATAAGTTCATCACTGACTCTTCCTATCGTGTACCCTTTTTTAATCTTTTTGCCTTTTTTAATATTGGGTGCTATTTGCGAAAGATTTGCATAAATTGTATGTAAACCATTTTTATGTTCAACAATCACTATATTTTTGAGCACTGCAGTTTTATCGGCATAAATTACTTTCCCATTAAACACTGTTTTCACACGAGCATTTGGTTTTTTTGACTTGAGATAAACAGATTCATTAAATATTTTAATACCATAAATAGGATCGGTATATGTCCCATATTTTTTACTTATCGTATAATCTTCTAAAGGTGCTATTGTTTTTGGACCTCTATATTTTTTTGTTTTTACACTTTGATAACTATTGCCATGTCTTTTTACCTTTGGTAAATTTTTATTAGAGAGTGTTATACTTTTCTTTTTAAATGCCTCTTTTCTTAACTGCTCTTCTTGTGCTTTTTTAATCATATCAATTTTGATAATATTTAATTTCGCTAAAGTTTTTTTCAAAGAGTCTTGTTTTGCTAATAAGCTTTGTAATTTCTTTTTATAAGATGCTTTGTCATTTTTAAGCTTTTTTAATGCCAGTGTATTCGAATGTTGGAGCTTTTGTAGCTTTTTCCTTTTTTGATCGATACTTGTTATCTCTGCTTGTAATAATTTCGTTTTTTTATCTAAATTTTCAATAACACTGCTATTTGTAAAAAAAAGTTTATTGAGTTTTTCAACTCTTTTTTTTGAATTTTTCAACATACTTTGTAAAACTTCGAACTCTATCAAGGCATCACTATTCGTACTCTGTTTTTCATCAATCATTACAGAAAGAGTAACACTTTGAGCAATCAAAAATACAAGTTTTTCTTCTATCTTTTGTTGTCGTGTTTTCAATTTGTTTTGCTCAGTTTTAAATACACTCAATGTAATACTATTTTTTTTGTAAATTGCAGCCTTATCTTTAAGTTCATTTTTCAATTTTGCAAGATAAACTTTTTGCCTATTAAGCTTTTTCTTCTGTTTTAAAATTGCCTTCGCCGTGAGTGCCATTTTATGATTGAGATTCAAGTAATTTTGACTAAATGAATGGAGTCTTGAATTTGCTGTAGTTATTTTTTTGTTGATATCTGCTTTTGCATTGAGGCTAAGCACTAGACTCATCAATATTATAAATAAACGAATCATACCTCTTCTTTATGCCCCAAAATAATAAATAAAGCCAAAACAATGGAAACAATGATAGAGACTGTTGTAAGCAGTAATAAATCTGATAGTGGATCAAATATTTTTACTTGTATGCCAATATACTCAAACTGTTCATTTACCCAACTATCTGAAGCGATATAGGTAAAAAGAATAAAGCTAACAAAACTTGCGATGATAGCATCAACAATAGAAAGTCTAAATAAAATTGCTGAACGCATCCATAATGGAGCGCCAAATAAGCCCATAATATTCATACGTTCATTATGCTTAAACTGCCAAATTTTGAGTTCTTTAAATATAAGAAGCATCGTCACAACGAGCATAGAAACAGAAAAAATGGTAATTACCTTTTTAAATAAAAGAAGCAATTTATATGTAGAATCGTGGCTATGTGAAAAGTTTTCTATTTTTGAAATCGAAGATTTACGTAGCAACTTTCTTGTAAGCATTTTAATTTCGCTAGAACTTGGATAATATTTTAATTTTATATTATAAAATTTTGGAAGTGTTAATTTTAAAAGTTCTATATTTTTTTTACTCATTCCCGTGTTGAGTCTTTTAATCACATCATCTGGGGATAAACTTGTAATCTTTCCAATGATAGCATTTTCTTGCATCAAATTACTCGCGTCTAAGTTTTTTTGAGAAACCACAATAATAGAATAATCATTCGCTAATTTTTCCTTATATGTATCAATAGAACGCTCAGCAATTACTAAGATTTGAATTGAGAAAAGAATACTTACTAAAGCAATAACTAAAGATAAATGATTTTTAATTGACTTCATTTATTCTCCCAAATTCTATATGATAATGTTTATAATCAACTTTTATATTTTCAGGAATATGGTGTGTGACAACCATAACCGTTGTTTTGAGCTGTTCATTCGCACCTACAAGTAAATTCCAAATAAGCTCTGCAGAGTAATCATCCAAGTTTCCCGTAGGTTCATCTGCTAAAATCAAGATAGGATTATGAGATAAAGCCCGTGCCATTGCTACCCGTTGCTGTTCTCCCCCACTAAGTTCTTGAGGATATTTTCCTGCTTGATGTTTCAAACGCACATGTTTTAAAAGGGAATCAACTTGATTATTTGTGACCCCTTTTTCATAGCCATTTATCAGTAAAGGAAGCATGATGTTTTTCTCTATTGTCCACTCTTTAACAAGTTTATAATCTTGAAAAACAATCCCAATATGCTTACGTAAAAAGTTCAGTTTAGAGTTTGAGACACCTCTAAGTTCTACACCACCGACAACTAAACTGCCTTCTTGTGGATTTAATGCACCATAAAGAGACTTTAAAAGTGTTGATTTACCACTCCCACTTGCCCCTGTTATAAAAACAAAACTACCACTATCTATGGAAAATTTTACCTTATTTATAATGGTTTCATCATCTGAATATGCAAGCGAGAGATTATCTGCGATAATGACCTTATCCATGTAAAACTCGCTTCAAAAATTGATGGGCTACTAGATTACTTTTTGATTTTAAAGGCATCGAAGGATAGTAGCTTGCTTGATGATTTTCAACTATAAGATAAAGATGTTCTGGTCTATCAAAACTCCCCATTGATAAACGCAGCATAACTCCATTTTCTAAACGAAAAGCTCTTTCAAAATGGATAAATCCCCCTTCAAATCGTTTTGTCGTAGCATGCAGTGCAAGTAAAAAATCGTCATCTGTCGTAAGTAAATCAAAATCAAAAGAGCCTTCTATACTTAATTCTTGGGATTCTTCTTCATTTATCATTGTCACATCATAAATATTTTTTTCTTGTTTTTTCCATCTATCTTCATACTTAGATGTGACTGCAATATCTTTGTTTTTATTTATTTGGAGTGTTGTTTTATGAAATGCAATAAAAGTTTCATAAGAGTAAGCATAATAGTTTTCACTATCTGTTCGTAGTTCTAAACTACCACCCACTTTTAAAATACGACGAGACTCTTGTATAAATGAGGTCGAAATCACACGTCGATGTGGCTTTTTGTCCCAAGGAACAGGAAAGTGAACATATACTTTTCCAACAATATTTGAAGGTACCAACTCCATAAAAAGCCGTGCATCATAGTCAAGTACTAAGAGATTATCAAGCTTTTGAATACTCACTTGCTTGAGTACTTGTTCTATAGAAGGACGGTGAATTTCAATGCCTATAAACAAAATTTCTGGGTTTTTTGCAGCTTGATGCAATAGATGACGCCCCGAACCAAAACCCACTTCTATGCGAACTTCTCTTGTCATTGGAAAATCATTTGCAAAAAAATCTATACTTTTAAGTGCTGTAACTTCTTGAAGATGGACATTTTTTTGTACTTCGGGTACATTTGAGGCAAGTATATTTAACTCTGCTAATGTTGCATAAGCAAGTAATGCTTTATGCACATTATAGATAGAAGCAGGACGAGTGAGTTTATCTGATTTTAACAAAGACCGACCATCTTCTTCTTTGGATAAAAGGAAAAAGGAATCCTCTTCTACTTGCACACTAATGAGTTTTTCTGACGTATGATTTACATTTGTTGCGACAAAACCAAAAGTTACCCCATCATGTGAGAGGGGATACTCTATCTCTTTAAATTTTTCTATATGTAAATGAGGCACTATAGACCACTCATATCTAAATCTTCAGTTGGTGCTACCACACTAGAAGTAGTACTCTGTTGTGATGAGACTTTTCCTGCATTTGGATTCGCATCCACTGGTGTTTGCTCGGCATCTATTAACTTATCGGACTCTTTTGTTTTAAGTTTTATCTCAATACTTGGCTCAGAAACTATACCATTTGCATCGACAGCATAAATCACATAAGTGTATGTTGCATTATCTACAATGCGATTATCTATAAATCTTCTTTGTGTAAGATTTTTATACTCTTCTACTTTTTTATCAAACCATCCCTGTTTTTGTGTTCTGCGAATGATATAACTTTTCGTTCGAGGATCACTTCTTCCCCAAACAATCTCTATCTTATTGCCATCAAGTGAGGCATTAAAAACTGCGGGAGGATTTAACTTCACAAGGCTCATTCCTTGCACAGAGACTGCATCATGTTCTGATTCTAAGCCATCTTTATCGACAACACTCACTCTATAAAAATAACTTTTACCATCTTGTTTTATATCTTCATCCATATAAACTGGATTATGTAAAGTTGCTACTAACTTATACTGACCATCAAGTTTCGCAGCTCGATAAACATAATACAAATCAAAATCTTTTGCAGTTGTTGGACTCCAAGTTACTTTAATCTTTTTCGCTAAATTATTACTTGCTTGAATATTGCTGACACCCAAAGGAAGTGCTTTTGTTACAACTTTTACAGTAGCACTAGGAGAAGAAATAATGCCATTATATGTTTTAGCTCGTATACGGTATTTATAAACATAATTATCTTTTAAATCTTGGTCTATATACTCAGCACTCAATCTTCCTTCCACAGTAGCAAGTTTTTCCCAATCTTCATCTTCTAAAGTACTACGTTCAATGATGTATGACTCTACTATCTCATTATTATGAGGTCGCCAAATAATCTTTGCACTACGGGGCATCCCTGTTTGTGCATGTATCCACGAAACAGATTCGAGTACTTTTTTTGATGTAACAATAATAAGTTTACTCGACTTCCCTTCTGCATCTTTACTAAATGTTTTAAATGCATAATGATAAGTACTACTAGGTTGCACATCACTATCAACATAATGTGTAGAAAATCTTCCTTTAATCGTTGTATAATACTCTAAACTTCCCAGTCCTTTATCTCCATCAGGAGATGCTTTGTATATGTATATTCCTTGTACTCTTGGGTCGGTAATACTCTTCCACTCAAACCCTATCGCTGTCATATCTACAACGGTTCCATGTTGTGTTAAAGTTACTATTGGTAAAGTGGCATCTATCGCTGTTTCTTCTTTTGGTGAAGGCGATCTAACACACCCACTAAAGAGTAGTATCGAAACTGTGTACAATATTATCGATTTGTATAAGTTCATTTATATCCTCCAGATTAAATCTTTTTTCTATATTTTCTTGCATAATTTCATCAAAATTTGCTTGAAAAAACACCTTCTCTTTCGTTTTTGGGTGTATAAAATATATTGTATAAGCATGAAGCAAAATTCGTTCCGCCTTCTCTACTTTAGGACTTAACGCATAAATATGGTCGCCCAAAATATGCCGATTAAGACTCTCTAAATGTACCCGTATTTGATGTGTACGACCAGTAAAAAGTTTACAAGCTATTAGTTGTGTTTTTTCATCTTTACTCAAAGCCAACTGCTTAAACATTGTTTTTGCATATTTCCCATGTGTAAGACCACATGCCATTTTTAAACGATTGTTTGCACTTCTACCAATGTTAGACTCTATCGTGGTAATATCATCTTTAAGTGGTGGTGTAATCACTGCAATATAATAACGCCCCATACTTTTATCTTGTAATTGTAAAGATAAAAATTCATGTGCTTCATTATTTTTTGCGACAACCATCGTACCACTTGTGCCTTTATCTAATCGATGCACAATCCCATGACGTTCTTCACCACTAATGGTAGAAAGACGTATCCCTTTATGTTTTAACCAATCAACTAAAGTAGCTTCTTTGACACTTGGTGCAGGGTGAACAGTAACCCCACTTGGTTTATTGATAACTAAAACATCCTCATCTTCATAAAGAATTTCCACATCAAAATCTACATCCAATGCTTTTTCTACCTTTGCTTCAGGAAATTCTACTTTTACTTTTTGCCCAATAATGAGCTTCATTCCCGCTCTCGCTGTTTTTTTATTTTCAACAAATACAACTTTTTGTTTAATAAGTTGTGCAATTTGCGATCTTGTTTGTCCTATTTGCTGTGAAAGAAAAACATCCAATCGTTCGCTCTTCTCACATACATACTCTTTTTCTTCTCTCATTTACTTCCCTTTTATGATACAATTTGGTAATTATTATTTGGAGTTACTCATTTGTGGAGATTTGATAAGAGTATTTTAGCACAATTTGACTTTTTTTCTATCATTTTAATGCTTCCATTGATTATAACTTCAAATTGGCTCATCGGTGAAGTCGTTCCTGCACTTGCTGAAAAGCAAATGGCTTATGTGGGAATCGCATCTTTAACTTACATCGGTATTTTTCTTCTGCCTATTCGTCGTATGAGTTGGATAATTCCTTTTATCTATTGGGCGAATATTGGTCTTTTACTCGCCGTTGAATTTTTTGGACATGCTAGACTTGGTGCGCAACGCTGGATTAGTATTCCCTTTATCAATGCAACTATTCAACCCTCAGAGTTTGTCAAACCTGCACTTATTCTAATGCTTGCTTACCTCATCGCAAAGAACCCTCCCCCACTCAATGGTTACGGAGTCAAAGATTTTCTTAAACTCAGTCTTTATATCTTGCTTCCCTTCATCCTTATTGCAAAAGAACCTGATTTAGGAACAGCTATGGTACTTTTACTTATAGGATATGGTATTTTATTTTATATTGGTGTTTACTGGAAAATTTGGCTTGTAATTTTTGGAACCATTCTATTGGCTTCTCCTTTGGTTTATAAATTTGCTTTACATGATTACCAAAGAACTCGCATTACCGATTTTGTAGCAGAAAAGCCATCCTATCATGTGCAACAATCTATCATTGCCATTGGCTCTGGTGGTTGGATGGGAAAAAGTAAAGAAGAAGCGACACAAACACAAATGCGTTTTTTACCTATTGCAACCAGTGATTTTATTTTTGCTTTTGTTGTTGAGAGAACAGGTTTTCTAGGAGCTTTAGCACTTATTTTAACCTATGTTATTCTTATTTTACATCTCTTTAGTTTAAGTTATTTAAATAAAGACTATTTTATCAAAGTCGTGACTATTGCCATATCCTTTATGATTTTTATTTATATGGGTGTCAATATATCTATGACTATCGGGTATGCTCCTGTTGTGGGTGTTCCCCTGCCAATGTTTAGCTATGGAGGCAGTAGTTTTATCAATTTTATGATACTCTTTGCAATCATGCAAAACCTTATCACTTTTAGATATAAAGATTTATATGATGTCAGAGGGACAAAGAGTTTTGTCTAAAATTATTTGTTTTCTACACAATCACGAACGGCATGTGCAACCACTCTAGAAGAAGCTCCTCTAGCAAGAAGTTTACTTATAGGAATTTTATTATTCTTTGGTTTATCCCCTACAAGAACAACCATAGGTGAAGAAAGCACATTTTTAGCATAAATTTCTAAAAATCTTTCAGCCCCTACTTTGACTAACTGCTCTTCAAGCACTAAAACTTTCACACTGTTTTTCATTGCCCATTTTATAGCCTCTCTCTCATCAACAAAAATCTTTGTATTATAAGTTTTATCGCTTGATTTAATCCCCTCTTCATAATCCAGTACATCTTCTGAAGACCCCATTACAATCAAAATATATTCTTTATGAATATCACTTAAATACTCATACAACTTAAAAAGTTTTTGTGTCTCTTTTGTCGCTTTTGTTTCATCTTGTGTACTTAAATAGTACTTGAGATATGTTCTTGTATTAAGTTCTCCAGAGACAGATGATTTTTTAAAATGTGCTTTTACAGACTTAGAACTTTTCGCTTTATGCCAGAGTTGTATATCAAAAATATAGGCTTGTGCATTTAAAATCTCAACTAAATCCGATTCATGTTTTCTTGCTTCAATACTAAATAACTTATAAAAATCATCGCGATACTCTTGTTCAAAATCATGTAACAACTGCATATCAGACTTATAGCGTTCATCAAGCTCTGCCATCATATGAACAACATCTACATAAGTCCCATTTAAAGATTTTAACTCATCCTCTAAAAGTGTAAACTGTTCTGTTTGGATATTCTCTTCAAGTTCTTTTTTTTTCACTTCACGAACACCACCAATCATTTTTTCATTCAGTCTCAACTTTTCTAATTTTTCTATAGTTTTTTCAGCTCCCTCTCGAATTTTTAAATATTCTGCTTGTGTTGCTAAAAAAACTTCTTCATATGCAAGTTTAGGGTACTTTATTTTTCGTCTAAAATCATCATTGACATTACTCATTTTAATTAAGTCTTCACCTAAAGTACGTATCTTTGGTGTAATGATTTGAATATCTATTTCGGTTAAGTTATTGTAGGTTGTCCATAAAAAACGCCGTACTAAAAGATAGTCTAACCTTCCATCAACATTTTTATAGGCTTTTCTTTTATCAATATTTTCTTTAATCATCGTAAAATAGTTGCGAATTGCTGTTGAGAGATTTAATGTATTTGTAATACTTGTTGGACGTTCTTCTTTTAAAAACTCACTAACATCATCAGATAAGGCATCTATGGAAGCTTCATCTTCAAAAGCTATATGCTCTTCTTCACAGACCTCTTCTTCAATAACTTCGGTAACAACACTTTGTATCGCTTCCTCTTCTTGTGGTTCCGTTTCATTGGTATTTACTTGGTTTGGAACATAGTTTTCTTTTGCTACAATCTTATATGCTGTATCTTCTCGCAATTCAAAGACAACTTCAAGTCCTGTTGTAGGCATTAATTCATAATCATCCCACTCACTCACACAGAAATTTATTTTTTCTTTTTCTGCTGTAATGATGATGCCTTTTCCATCGTATTCATTAAAAAAAAGTGTTTTTCCTTCTGTTGTCATTAGAGCTGCTTAAGGGCTTCTTTTACTAAAGCCGAAGTATCATTTGCACTACAACCACTCAGTACTTTAGAGATTTTGTCCTTTTTAAAACCTAAGGCTTCAAGTGCTTCAGTCGCTTGAGCAAAAGCCAAAGAGCTTGAGGATACTTCATCTGGACTTGCTAAAAGTTCTGCATCAAATCCAACAAGTTCAACTAAAATTCGCCCTGCACTCTTGGGACCAATTCCAGGAACTTTTTTTATACCATTCATATCTTTATTGTTAATCACAACTGCAAATTGACTCGGAGAGTAAGTAGAACATATTGCCATTGCTACTTTTGGTCCAACACCATTTATTTTTATAAGCCTTTCAAACATTTTTTTCTCACTCAGTTCTAAAAAACCAAAAAGCAGATGTGCATCTTCACGAATGATTTGCAAAGTATATAAAGAGATGTTTTTCTCACTCATCGTTGAAAAAGTTTGTAAAGAGATAAACACCTCATACACAATGCCTTGTACATCTATATGTACAAAACGCGGCTCTTTATAAACAATATTTCCTTTCACTCCAACAATCATATATCTTCCTTTTTATTCTTTAAGTGCTCGAATTTCATATTCACCCTCATCGACCTCAACAACTCCAAAAATCTTCTCACTAGAACCTTCTCTTGGTTTATACACTAAATCTAGTTTTGGAGTAATTAAATGAAATCTTATCTCATTATATCCAATCCATCTATCATGATTAATAATTCTTGCATCTTCAATCTTATCTTGAAAGGATGCTTTTTTTACACTGAGCAGTGTTAATTTTTCTTGTTTTCTTTTTTCTTCACTTTGTAACTCTTTATATCTCGTTTGCATATCTTGAAATTTTTTATATTGTGTAACAAAAGATGCAGGCATCTTAATACCATTTTTTTTGTACTTCACAAGTCTTTTTTTGACATCATTAAACGAAGACATTCCATCTTTTATAAGTTGTGCTAGTTCATGTATCTCTTTGAGTAAATGTTTTATATCTTTTTTCAGTGTACTAATTTCTTTATTTGTATCATTCAGACTCTCTTGCTTCTCATCCTGAAGTGCAGGGTCTATAGTAAAAATATTTTCACTTCCTAAAAGCTTATTGATTTCCAATTTTCTTGATGCTGTTGCCCGCACATGAGAAGCACATACTTCCAATACTACATCTTTCCCTCTAATTTGTCCACCGAGAGCCTGCGAAATATCTATACTTTCTCCTTGAACTTCTCCATGTTCTAGACGTGTGATATGAATATTTTTTCCAAATGCCTTGCCTTTATGTACATTTATATCAAGAGTATCTGCTGTAATCGTTGCAGTTTTATGTGTTTGCCCTCCAACAGTCGCCTTTTTTGCTGTCACCTGAGCATTTTTTCCAACATTACCATCGATGTCTATTTCTGATACCTCAACAATCATTCCTATACCAATGGCTTCTTTTAGAACATCTTTCTCTGCCACATTTATAGAAACATCTGAATCAACTCCCGTTACAATTGAACCTGTTGTTTTAAAACTAATCTCAGATATATCAATATCTGTTTTAATCAGATATGTATTATTTTCAAAAGCAATATATCCATTTTCAGTTGCAATATACTGGATTGAAATTTCAGTTTCAATCACTTTAATTGTTTCATCAACAGCGAATTTTGGTTCATTTTTTATTTTTGGTTCAGTTGGAGCTAAAAATTTTCCTCGACAATCACGCCCCGCTTTTCCTTTTTTTGCTTTAATATATTCAATGAGGACTTCATCTTTTTTGACTTCTTGAATAAAGCCACGTGAAGCATAATCTACTTTTGTCTTCTCATCAATATCTTGATGTTTTTTATCATAATGTAAGACTAGAGCATCATCCACAGTCAATGTGGGTTCATAGCCTTGTGCAATTAAAATAGTTTCATTTTTTTTGTATGTAACATCTTGTTCAACCCGTATATAAGCTGTAATTTTAGAAATAACATCAGGCATCATTTCATCAAAAACATTGAGTAAAATGCCTGCTCTGAGTTTCTTCTTTTGAATCATAATTATAAGCTCTTGTTCAAAATGCTTCTTATATTTCACATATGAATTTGCTAAAATACTCAAATAAATTTTACATTTTGTAGCATTCGCACCAATGGCAAGTTTAAAATCTTTATAAACATCATTTTCACTATTTTTTGAAAAAATCTCTACTTCATACATCTGTTTAATCTCAAACAATGGATTTAAAAGTGCAGACTCCTCATCAATTTGATACAACTCATTTTCTGGTAAAAGTTCCCATTCTGTTTCTTTATTCTCTTCGAGATTTCTGATGTATGTTTGTATTTCTAGTATATTAAAGTCGAGTGTGTCCATAGAAACTTCATAAGATTTAGCAATTTTTTGTAATTCTGCTACAACATTTTTTGTACGAACTACCGTCGTGCGTACTTTATTTGTTTTCACAATTTGATCTTTTTCTGATCCAAATAGTGCCATTTTTCACCCACTTCAATAATTTTTAGTCTATAGTTTAACTAAATATTTGTTAAAATGATGTAAATATAATTATTTTTATAAAAAGAAGCCCATGTTTAAAGCCATATTTACCAACAGTTTCGGAATCTTACTCTCACGTATTTTGGGTTTTATCAGAGATTTACTCACAGCCTCTGCCCTTGGTGCTAACATCTACAGTGATATATTTTTTATCGCTTTTAAACTTCCAAATCTTTTTCGTCGTATCTTTGCCGAGGGTGCATTTACACAGGTTTTTATCCCTGCATTTGCAAGAACAAAACATAAAGCGGTTTTTAGTGTCAACATTTTTTTAACCTTTCTTTCTATCATTTTACTCATTACACTCATAGTGAATCTTTTTCCAGCTCTTTTTACAAAAGCTATTGCAGTAGGATTTAATGCACAAACTATAACTATTGCATCCCCTTTTGTTGTGATTAATTTTTGGTATCTTCCACTGATATTTACTATGACATTTTTAAGTGGTATTTTACAGTACAAACATCATTTTGCAACCACGGCCTTTAGTACAGCATTACTCAATCTTTCACTGATTGGAGCTTTACTTCTAAGTCGTAATCAAGAGGAGTCAGTGATTGTTCACTATCTTAGTTTTGGGGTTGTTCTTGGTGGCGTATTGCAATTAATCGCACATATTATTGCCATTTATAAACTCGGGCTTATGAAGCTGATTATTGGTGGAGTAAAATATCTTCGTGTCAAAAGTATAACGATACGACAAGACACTAAAAAATTTCGTAAGAATTTTTTTCCAGCGATGTGGGGAAATTCTACTGCACAAGTGAGTGCATTTCTAGACACCTTACTTGCTTCTTTTCTTATGAGTGGAAGTATTTCCTATCTTTACTATGCAAACCGTATATTTCAACTTCCTTTGGCACTCTTTGCCATCGCAACCTCCGTGGCACTCTTTCCGAAAATTGCAAGATATTTAAAAAATGGCGATGATATAAAAGCCACACAGAACTTAGCAAAAGCTTTTTGGTTTTTAGCATTTATCTTAACTGCAAGTACTATTGGTGGTATTATCCTTTCTCAAGAAATTACTTGGCTCTTATTTCAACGCGGTGAATTTCATGAAAGTGACACACAAAATACTATGGCTGTTTTACAGATGTATATGATAGGACTCCTTCCGTTTGGATTGCAAAAACTTTTTGTACTTTGGCTTTATGCAAAAGAGTTGCAGATGCAAGCTGCTAAAATTGCTACAATCTCTTTAGTCACTTACATCACTTTTGCACTCCTTTTTATTAGCCCTTTTGGTGTAGCTGGCTTGGCACTCGCAAGTACACTTGGTGGCTTTATAAGTTTTTTCTTTACGATTCGAACCTTTGGAATAAAAAACTTTTTTGCTATACTTCGTTCTAAAAATAGTATCTATTTGGGTGTGGGAGCTTTGCTTTTTACATTGCTCTTACTTTCCATTCATAGTTATACTATTCATTTTATCATTTAAGGCTTTTTATGCATATTTACGATTCAGTACAAAAAATAAAACGTAAGTTTATTCCACTTGAAGAAGGCAAAGTTTCTCTCTATGTTTGTGGTCCAACTGTTTATGATGATGCGCATTTAGGTCATGCAAAATCTGCTTTAGTATTTGACCTTCTGAGACGTGTTTTAAGAGCCAATGGCTTTGATGTTACCTACGCAAGAAATATTACAGATATTGATGATAAAATCATAAAAAAAGCACAAGAATTAGGCAAAGACATACAAGAACTTACAAACTTTTACACTAATTCATTTCATAAAGAGATGCAAGCTATCGGTGTCTTAGCTCCTGATATTGAACCTAAAGCAACTGAAAATTTACAAGCAATGTATACTATGATTCAAACACTTATTACCAAAGGGCATGCCTATGCTACAACAGAGGGTGATGTCTATTTTGACACTGCAAGTGATACCCAATACCTCAGTATATCCCAACGAAAACAAGAAGAAGAAGATAAACAAGAAAGAGTGGTGAGTTCTCTTAAGAAAAAAAATCCTGCTGATTTTGCACTTTGGAAATCGGTTAAAGATGGTAGTTTTACCTTTGATTCTCCCTTTGGTGCAGGTCGTCCTGGGTGGCACTTAGAGTGTTCAGCGATGATAGAAAAACATTTAGCTAAAAAAGATACTGAATTTAGTATTGACATTCACGGTGGAGGTGCAGATTTACTTTTTCCTCACCATGAAAATGAAGCAGCACAAACACGATGTTCTACAAATCATGCCCTAGCAAACTACTGGATGCATAATGGTTTTGTAAATATCAATGGTGAAAAAATGAGTAAATCTTTAGGCAATAGTTTTTTTCTCAAAGATGCCCTCAAAGAATATGATGGTGAAGTATTGCGTTTTTATCTTTTGAGTACCCATTACCGTTCTAACTTTAATTTTAATACTGAAGACTTAGAGAGTGCAAAGAAACGACTTGATAAAATTTATCGCCTTAAAAAACGACTTTTTGGCCTCCCCCAGAGTAATCAAACATCAGAATTTCAAGTCAAACTTTTAGAAGCTTTAAATGATGATTTGAACGTGTCTTCTGCCCTTGCTCTCATAGATATGATGATTACAAGTGCAAATGAAACACTCGACACGGCAGGCAAACACAAAGTTCTTAAACGTGAAACAGTTGCAAATCTGAGTTTTATAGAAACCATTTTAGGTTTTGGTATCAAAAATCCCTTTGAATATTTTCAATTTGGTGTAAATGAAGCTACAAAAGAAAAGATAACACAACTCCTAGAACAACGTAATCTTGCAAAACAAGCAAAAGATTTTGAACTCTCAGATAAACTACGCGATGAGATACTCTCGTTTAAAGTCAATCTTATGGATACTCCTGCTGGTAGCTTTTGGGAAAAAATCTAATGAATATTTTAGCGATTAAAGAGCATTTAGAACTTGCATCAAAAGAAACAACACAAGAATTTAAAAGACTTTTTCACGGTCGTGGTGGACTTTACGAAGGATGGAAACATCTTACAATCGATAGTATTGATACTATACTAAGTGTTGCATTGTACTTTGAAGAACCTCTTGAAGAAGAGCTTTTAGAAATGCTTCAACTGTTTACTCAAGAATCAAAATATACAACTTTAATAGTTCAAAGAAGATACCAAAAAGATACACCAAGTGAAATTCTTATAGGTAATATTCCAGATAATCTTTACATTGTCGAAAATGGTATCAAAATAAAACTCAACCTTCAGACTAATAAAAATAGTGGTTATTTTCCAGATATGAAAAATGGTCGTCAATTTGTCAAAGAAAATGCTCAAGACAAAAAAATACTCAACCTATTTGCATACACATGTGCATTTTCACTTGCTGCAAAGATTGGGGGTGCCTATGAGGTTGTTAATGTTGATATGAGTAAAGGTACTTTAAAAATAGGAATGGCAAACCACTCCTTAAATGCCTTAGACCCTAGAGGGACAAGCTTCCTTCCTTATAATATTTTAAAATCTTTTTCAGCCCTTCAAAAGAAAGGACCTTATGATATGATTATTATAGATCCACCAAGTTTTCAAAAAGGCAGTTTTGAAGCGACAAAAGATTATGTAAAAATTATCAAAAAACTTCCACAACTAGCAAGTGAAAATTGTATACTTCTAAGCTGTTTAAATTCACCAAATTTAGAGAGTGATTTTATCACAAATCTTATAAAAGAGTTTGCACCAGATTTTCAATACATAAAGCAACTTGAAAACTTAAAAGAATTTGCAAGTAAAGATGAAACAAGAAGTTTAAAAAATCTTGTATTTCAAAAGGTTAGCTTGTAAATGATAGGTATTGATATAATTAAAATTGTTCGTATGAAAAAAATGATTGATAAATTTGGAGAAAAAGCCTTGTTACGATTTCTTTCCAATGAAGAAATACTCCTTGTAAAAAGCCATAAAACTGCTGCTGGATTTTGGGCAGTAAAAGAAGCTTGTTCTAAAGCCTTAGGTGTGGGGATTAGCCGTGAATGTTCTTTTCACGATATTACAATTTTTAAGTCAACAAAAGGAGCACCTCTGTTAAAACTTTCAGAAAAACTCATGAAAAATTTTAATATTAAGAGTAGTAGTGTTTCTATTACACATGATGGGGATTATGCTATTGCCGTTGTAGCTATAGAAAATTTCTAATATTTGATAAAATATTCAAATAAAATAGAAAATAAGTATCGTAAAAGTAGTTTGAAGATTAAAAGTAAGAAAGAAAAAAGACAAACTAGGCAGCGACCTACATTTCCACACCTGAAAGATGCAGTATTATCAGCGATGAGGGGCTTAGCTTCTGGGTTCGGAATGGGACCAGGC
>JALUWV010000112.1 GCA_027019335.1 Sulfurimonas sp.
TCATCTTTGACAATATTTTCTAAGTTGGGTAGAAAGTAATTATTTTTCTCAATAATTTTTAAAAGAAAAGTGGGTGTTGCTGTGGAAAACCAATAGTTTCTATAAGCAAAATCATTGGATATAAAAAGAAGTATATCAAAAGGGTTATAGACCCCTTCACCTAAAAACTTATAACCGTTATACCATTTTTGAATCTTTGCAAAATCTTGCCCTTTTAAATGTTTAGCAAAAACTGTTTCAATATCATTTTGAGTATATCCACAAATAGTTGCATATTTAGGGGTAAGTGTTATATCATCTATATTATTTAAACCACTAAAAAGTGATACTTTAGAAAACTTAGAAACTCCCGTAATAAATACAAACTTGAGATACTCATCTGCCCCTTTAATAACAGAGTAAAAGTTTTTTAACTCCTCTCGCATTATTCTTGCAACTTCTGTATTCTCAATATTATCAAGGATTGGTTTATCGTACTCATCTATGAGGATGACTACTTTTTTATTGTATTTTTGGAAAGATTGATAGATGAGTTCTTCAAAACAACCACTACTCGTTATTTTTGTATCACACTGTATATCTAACAGTAGTTGATTCAATTTAAGTATCTCAAAAACTCTTTTATGAAAAGACTCCTTAGAACTAAAGTCACCACTGTTAAATGAGATTCGGATGATAGGATGTTTTACAAATGAATAGCCATTCTCATAAATACTTAAACCTTTAAAAACCTCTTTATCTCCATCAAAAATAGTTCTTAAAGTATCAAGAAACAAAGACTTACCAAATCTTCGGGGACGAGAGAGAAAATAATACTTCCCATTTTCTATAAGTGCTTGTGCTATATCAGTTTTATCAACATAAATATAATTCTCTTCAAGTATTTCTTTAAGTGTTGATATGCCGATTGGTAATTTTTTTAGTTTCATAAAGACTCCTACTTCTATTATATCAAATTAACTTCTCACAATGCAAGCGGCTATTTTAGAAGCTATTCACTCAGTATTTATTAACTGAGATTCTTGTATGATTCAAAAATGTTTTCATATCCTCCAAAGTTAGATACTATCTTTCAAAAACTACTTTTACACAATATCCGTCCCATTATAGTAGGAGGATATGTAAGAGATTTTTTCCTTCATCGAGCTTCTAAAGACATCGACATTGAAGTCTATGGCATAGATTCCTATGTAAAACTAGAAAAACTTTTACAAGAGTTTGGAAATGTCAATAATGTTGGCAAAAGTTTTGGTATCTGTAAGCTCCAACTCGCAGAGTATGAAATAGATTTTTCATTTCCACGAACAGATTCTAAAGTCACACATGGTCATCGTGGTTTTAGCATACAAATTGACCCATCATTAAATTTTACAGATGCAAGTAGAAGAAGAGATTTTACCATCAATGCTATCGGCTACGATGTTGCACAACAACTCTTTTTAGACCCTTTTAAAGGGCAAGAAGATTTACAAAAAGGTGTTTTACAGGCTGTCGATAGTAAAACATTTGGTGAAGACCCTTTACGTATTTTACGAGCGGTACAGATGAGTGCGCGATTTAATCTTTCCATTAGTCCATCGCTTCATTTTCTCTGTGAAAAGATGGTAAAACAAGGAGCTTTAAAAGAACTTCCAAAAGAGAGAATCTTTGAAGAGATAAAAAAGCTATTTTTTCTTGCACCGAAAATATCATCAGGTTTTATACTTTTAGAAAAATTTGGAGCTTTTGACTTTTTTACACCATTCAATACACTCAATCAAGCGCAAAAAGAGACAATTTACTCTGCACTCGATAAACTCGCAGAAGTAAAGAAAGAGACAAACAAAACAAACGTGAGTATACTGTTTGCAGTCCTTTGTTACTTCTTTTCATCTTCACAAATCGAACTATTTTTAAGCCATTTTACAAACGATACAAAACTCATCAAAAAAGTACTTCGTCTTGTTGCACATAAAGAGGTATTCAATAAAAAAGAGTGGAGTGATTATGATTTATACAATGTAGCAAGAAAAATCATCTTAGAGGAGTATTTTTTGTTTTTGTCTGCCTTTACACAAGATGAAAAGATTAGACCACTCCATAAAAGAGCAAAATTACTCCAAATCCTGACACAAAAAAGGCCAAATCTACTCCAAGGAAAAGAGTTGATTGCCCTAGGATTGCAACCTTCTAAACTCTTTTCACATATCTTAGAAGCCTCATACGAAGCACAAATGAAGGGAAAATTTACAAGAAAAGAAGAAGCACTAAAGTATGTGCAACACTATTTACTTCCGTAAAACATCTTCTTTATCCATGTCATCTACTAACACAGCCAAGGCACCCAGTGCTTGTACATGCATATCTTTAAATCTTGAAGCATAAATCTCTTTATTTTCCTTGTCAAATTCTGCAATGATGGGAGCGTATACTTTCGTAAAATATTCTATCATATCGACCACTTTCAAGTTAATCTTTGTACTTTTTGCAAGTAGTAAAACTAAATCAAAAGCTTTCTTTTTCTTCACATCACTATCGGACTCTTCAAGATACAATTTCTTTGTTGTTTTGTTCTCAAGTGTCAGTTTTTCCATAACAGCTAACAAACCATAGGTACTTACTTCAAAAGAGGATATCTTGTTGTTAACATAAGAGCGCATCTCAGTCAAGTTCATATTTTGTACTTTACTGATAGCTTCTCTTAACTCTTTTGTTATATCTTCTTTATCTTCTTTTTTCTTTCCCAGTATCTTGCTAAACATATTAATCCTTCGTTATTTTAGAACTATCTATCTCTATCACAGTATGCACATTCCCTCGTGGGTTAAAATCTGCAATTACCTTCATATATTTTGGTTTGAGTTTTCTCTCTAGCACATCATATATTTCATTAGCAGAATTCTCATGCGAAACATGTCTTTGTCTAAATGAATTGATATAGAGCTTGATAGCTTTTAACTCAACAACAAAAGCATCCGGAGTGTACTCCAAATATATCGTCGCATAATCAGGGTAACCACTTCGTGGACAAAGGCACGAGAACTCTGGGAGTGTCATTTTTATCACATAGTTGCGTTTATGCTCATTGGGCCATATCTCTAAATCTTTCTCTACATCAAATGCATTCACAATTTCTTCACCGTATTTCATTTTATCTTTCTCCTTATTTTGTTAAATCTGCTAAATATTTTCCTTGCAAATAATCAATACTGCTGTTTTGTGCAAAATCAACACTCTTCTTTGTTTGCAAATTTTTTATCCAAGTTTTTATCTTTTTTTCTTTGGCAATCAGATTAAAGCCATCTATGATACTTTGATTAGTTTCTATTTTCCCTTCTTGAGAATAATAGCTATCATATCTTATCATATCTATAGCAAGTTCTCTTAAATACAAAAAACTTGTATGGTATGTCCCCACTCTATCTATACAAATCATAACACCCATACTTTTCAAACTTGTAATGATTGCATTATAACGACTCGTAAAGGAGTAGTACTCTTGCTCACTCACAATAAAAACGATATTTTTTATAGCTGCACCCTCAAGTACTTCTTTTGTCCGCTCTATAAACCGTTTATTTCTTAAAGAAGTTGGTGAAATGTTGAGCGCTAAGGGAGTTGTCTGTTCTTTATGGGCTTGAACACTCTCTTCTAAAAGCATCATATCAAAGTGCAAACGCAGACCGAGTTTTTGAACAATTTTTATGTATGTTTTAGGGTATATAAATCTTCCATCTTCACTCATAAGTTTAACAAAACACTCCTCCATTACAACTGCAGTATTTTCAAATACTGCTTGAAAACTCATCATCAAGTTTTTATTTTTTATCGCTTGAATTACCATAACTTCTAATTGACTCGGGTCAATACTCTCTTCTTTTTCATGAGACTCAAAAAGTTTTTCAATCAAAAAATCTAAATCATGTGAGTAGTCTGTATCAGTAATCCCTATTGCAATTTTTACCTCTATATCATCTACTTTGAGTTCGTGTGCTTTTAAAGAGAGTAATTCCAAAAGAGTTGTATAGTATTGCTTGTTTTTTTGCAAGCCAATGATAAAATGCCCCCCTTGAAAATGCCCTATAGGGAGCTTATCTATCTTCTCTTGTGCAAAATAATCACTTATCCAGCGTACCGTTTCATTTAATGTTTTATCCCCTGCTTTAATACCATAGAGTCTATTGATATCGCTAATATTTTCAACACTAATACGTATCAATGTATACTCTTGATGTGTATGAAGTGCCTTTTTGAGATACCTTTGGAGATACTCACGAGTAAATGCACCACTTGCATCATCACGGATTTTGACATCAAGACCTTTATAAAGTAAATAAAAAATAAAATAGACACTCACAGCTAAAAGAAGTACAGATTCAATATAAAAGGAAGTCTCTAAAGAGCTATAATTTGTAATGAGGGTATGTGAGATAAGAGCGAGGACAAGCCCAAAAATAGGCAAGCCCATTCTCAAGGCTAAAGTAAATCTATACGCTCGCTCTTTTGTCTCAGGAAGTAGCATTGTATCTTATACGTCGAGGTGTTTTACATCTTTTGCATGTGTTTCAATATAGTTTCTTCTCGGTTCTACCTCATCACCCATAAAGAGTGTAAATGCATCCGAAGCAACCTCAGCATCATCAATCGTCACTTGTAAAAGCACACGGTTTTCAGGTGTCATCGTTGTTTCCCAAAGCTGCTCAGGATTCATTTCACCGAGACCTTTGTAACGTTGAATGTATGCTCCCTTACGGGCATACTCTTTAATGTTTTCAAGCTCTGCAATAATATCATTTTCAAAAGATAAATCCCACTCTTGAATCTTCTTATAGACAAAGTTTGCTTCGGTAAAGTGTGGTGCAGAAAAAAGTTCATCATTGATGAGTAACTCTTCCATACCACCTTGAGTTTGTACAAAAACATGGATTTCATTGGTCTCTTCATTCATCGTTTTTGTCAAGATATTGTTGTTAATACCGACTAAAAACTTCTCAATCTCGACATATAAATCTTTTGCACCTAAAGCAATCAAATCAGGGTTTTCCACAAAATGACGGATAAGCGATACAAGTGCATAACGGCGGTCGAGTGCTTCAAGACTTGACGCATAGTGATCCACCATTTTAAAGTAAGCCACTAAGTCATTATGCCCTAGAGTTTGCCCTTCTAAAGACTCTATACCATTGTCAATTAGAAAGTCATTCATCTGACGATCATCTTTAAAGTAAATCTCTTTTTTACCTTTTTTATAACGATAAAGTGGTGGTTGTGCTAAGTAAAGATACCCTTTTTCCACAACATCACGAAAATGTCTGAAAAAGAAAGTAAGGAGTAGTGTCTGAATGTGTGAACCATCCACATCCGCATCGGTCATAATGACGATTTTATGATAACGTAACTTCTCTTCTTTGTACTCTTCACCGATGCCACAACCCATCGCTGTAATCATGTTTGTAATTTCATCAGACTTAAGGATTCTCTCTAAACGTGCTTTTTCAACATTGAGAATCTTTCCTTTAAGTGGTAAAATCGCTTGAAAAACACGGTCGCGTCCCATTTTTGCTGAACCACCCGCAGAGTCCCCTTCCACTAAGTAAAGTTCACAGATACTTGCATCTTTACTTTGACAATCTGCTAGTTTTCCAGGAAGTGTTCCTACTGTCATACTATCTTTACGGCGTGTTAAATCTCTTGCTTTTTTCGCAGCTTCACGTCCACGAGCCGCTGCAAGTGCTTTACTTACAATCGCTTTGGCTTGGATAGGGTTCTCTTCAAAATACTTTGCGAGTGCATCCCCTGTAGCTTTTTGGATGAGTGGACGGACATAAGTGTTTCCAAGTTTTCCTTTTGTTTGTCCTTCAAACTGTGGTTCAGGTACACGCGCAGATACAATGGCAATAAGCCCTTCGCGTACATCATCACCAGATATTTTCACATCTTTCTCTTTAGCTGCTCCATTTTTAGAGTTATAGTTTGAGATAACACGTGTAAGTGCAGCACGGAAACCTGCCTCATGTGTTCCACCATTTGGTGTACGAATATTGTTTACAAAAGAAGCCAATTTTTCTTCATAACCATCATTGTACATAATAGCGATATCAAACTCAATATCATCCGCTGCCCCAGTAAAAGAGTAAACATCAGCAACTGTTGCTTTTTTATTCATATCTGAAACATACTGTGCGATACCACCTTCAAAGTGATAAGTTTCTTTGGTTCCTGTTCGCTCGTCGTTAAATTTAATCGTGATAAATGGATTTAGGTATGCAAGTTCTTTAAATCTTTTTGAAAGGTACTCATACTCGAAAGTCACTGTTTCGGTGAAGATAGAAGCATCGGCAGCAAACTCTATCGTTGTTCCTGTTTTACGAGTTGTGCCAGTAACAGCAAGTACTTCTTGTGGAATCCCCTCTTTAAAATCTTGTTCAAAGATTTCACCTTCACGGTAAATCGTCATGTGCAAATCAGATGAGAGTGCATTCACAACCGAAACACCTACACCATGGAGACCTCCAGAGACTTTATAAGTATCTTTATCAAACTTACCACCAGCATGAAGGACCGTTAAAACAACTGTCGCAGCACTCATCCCTTCTGTTGGGTGCATATCTGTTGGAATACCACGACCATTATCAGAAACCTTACAGGTTCCTTTTTTCGTAAGCGTTACAGTAATGGTGTCACAGTGTCCCGCCATAGCCTCATCGATAGAGTTATCTATAACCTCATAAACAAGATGATGTAACCCACGATGTCCAGTATCGCCAATATACATTCCCGGGCGTTTTCTAACAGCTTCTAGTCCTTTAAGGACTTTAATATTACTCGCACCATAATTTTCCATTCATCACTCCACTTATTAGCATAATTGAGATATTTTATCTAAAATTTACTAAAAATAAGATTTAAAGGGTAAAATATGCTTTTAAGATAGGAGAAAAATAGTGCAAGACTCACAAACATATAAAGATAAAAAAGCATTCTTTGATAAAGTTATTACCCTTTACGGACGTAATGTTTTAGTAGAGATTTTACAAGATGAAACGATTGCTATTCATAAAATTCATATGGCAGATTCTAACAAAGAAGATGGGGCTATTAAAACTATCCTTTCCCTTGCAAAGCAACGCAATATAGAAGTTTTTTACCATAAAAAAGCAGCTCTTGCTCGCATTAGTAAAAATGCTAAACAAGACCAAGGAGTGGCTATTGACATCATTGCACAGAGTTATCAAAATGCAACTGTTCTATTCACTCAAAAAAAGTACAAACTCATAGCTCTTGATGGGATTCAAAATCCGCAAAATTTAGGGATGATTATCCGTTCTTGTGCTGCTGGAAATGTTGATGGTATTATACTCCCGAAAAAAAATAGTGCTAAAATCTCTCCGCTTGTTGTTAAAGCAAGTGCAGGAACACTTTTTAAAATACCACTCTATTTTTGTGATACTCTTGAAGAGACTCTCGCAAACTTAAAAGATGCTAACATCTACAAGCTCTCTTCTCATGCTAAAAATGACATTTACAATCTTGAACAATCTTCGAAAAGTATCTTTGTTTTAGGCAATGAGAGTGAAGGAGTCAGCGAGGCCGTAGCAAACTGTTGTAACACATCGCTTGCTATTCCTATGCAAAGAGGGGTAGAATCTTTAAATGTTGCCGTAACGGCTTCACTCATTGCTTTCATGCAGTAAGCTTTTAAAATCCTCAGTAAATTTCATCGAGAACATTAAAGTTCCCTCGATGTCATAATAATCTATAAATTGGAGATATTTACTTGTTTTGGACATATTATTTCTTGAGATAAAGAACTCTTTTTCATCAAGGTCATGGGTTTTGTCAATTCTATCGACAATAATGCCTATCTCTTTTCCATCAATATTCATAAGTACTATTTGCTCAAATGCAGAAATCAGTTTATCTATGTTTACTTCTAAACTTTTCAAGCCTTTGATGGTATTGTTCGCATTTTTGTGAATCTCTTTTATATGTGCATTAATATCTTCTTGTTGTACATCCTCTAAAAATTTCTTTCCGTTGTTGTGCAATGCATCATGACACTCTATAAGCTCTTCGCGCATTATATTGACAAAACCATGATTATTACAACGCAAACAAGCGAGTGTTTGGTCTATCCAAACACCAAGGTCACATTCATGAGAATCAAGTGTTTTCGTAAACTTTTTTCCTGTCTCTAAGGCAATTTCAAACTCTTTTACCCACGCAATATGCTGTCCTTCTACTTTTTCCATAAACGAAAGCTGTTCCTCTTTATAAGAAGCGAAATCTAAAAGTTTTCTAATAGAAAAGATAGGAATAACCTTCTCTTTATGGCTTATAATACCTTCAATATACTCTGAGTAATACGCTGTTGGCATCGGCTCTTCATAGTGTATCAGTTCAAGAACTTGATCTGTATTGATAAGATAGTTTTGGTTATTGACTTCGATTTGCAAAAATTTCATACTACTTCCTTGATTTAAGAGACCATTATTTCATAAGGTCTTTGTATCGCCTGTACAACTTCATCCACACTCATATGGCGTGATTTACGTAAAAATTCTCTTCCATCTAAAAAGATAAGGACAGTAGGAATGGCAAAAACACCAAAGTGAGCCGAAACTTCTTGTTCTACAGATACATCCACACTCTCTATGTGAAACTCTTTAAAGTTAGTTTCTATGGCTTCCATCAGCTTTGGTTTAAGTGAATGACAGACATTACAAGTAGGTGCAGAGAAGTAAACCATTACCGCTAAATTTTCTTTTATTACATTATTTATATTTTCAACTGTTTGCATAAAGAGATTATATTATAATACTGTTATGAATTCAATTATTTTGAGTATTTTAAGTGTATATATTTTTATTGTTATGGGGTATGTAGCAAAAAAGAGTTTCAAAGAGAAGATTGATGATAAGACGATTACACTTATCAATGTCTATTTTTTACAAGTTTTTCTTACCTTTTGGGGCTTACTACTTTACCCCATTGACATCACACTCTTTTATGCACCGAGTCTTTACTTTGTGATTGTTGGGTTTGTTGTTGTTATCGCTGCATTGGGTGCGAAGTTTTTGTTTGAGAACAAAAAAGAGTACTCTATTGCCACTGTTGCAGCTATCATAGGAAACACGGGAAACCTTGGGATTCCACTCAATATCGCCATCTTTGGTGAAAGCTCCATTCCCTACACGACCATCATCAATCTTGTGAATGTTTTTGTCGTTTATACCCTTGGAGTATTTTACTACTCTCGTGGGAGTTTCGATACAAAAACCTCTCTACAAAACATTCTCAAACTCCCTATCCTTTGGGCTGCAATGCTTGCACTGTTTTTAAGTATCAATCACATAGCTATACATAAAAGTATTCTCAATATGCTCATGATGGGTGCCTATGCTTCGATGACAATGCAACTTTTTTTATTTGGTATCTATCTCCATGGCACACAAATCAAAACGATTAACAAAACACTCGTTGTATGGGTACTTGTGTTTAAATTTATCTTCCTACCACTCACAGCATTTTTTGTGTTAATGAACACCCCATTACAAAGTATGGTCAAAGGAATAATTTTTATAGAACTTTTGATGCCTCTCGCTGTAGCCAATGTAAACCTTGCCTCACTCTACGACTGCAAACCAAAACTCACAACAAGTTTAGTCTTTATCTCCTCGCTTCTGTTTTTAGGCATTATTTTTCTTGGCATGAAAATAGTGCCATACCTCTAAGCACAACATCAGAAAGATACCCTATAATTTTAAAAAAGGAAAATGAATGAAAAAACTCTTACTTTTAACACTCACAACATCTCTTATCTGGGCAAGTGTCCCATGTACACATCCAGCGGCATACACTATTAAAGACCATGCACAAGAATCTCGCTACCAAAACTGTGTGCGCAATGGAATGACCTACTGGTATAAAGATGATGGAAGTATCAAATCTAAAGTAAACTTCACCGATGGAAAAGAGAATGGTCTCTACACTTCCTACCATACAAATGGGCAAAAAAAGATAGTTGTTCATTATGTAGATGGTCAAAAAGATGGCATCCAAAAGATTTACTATAACAATGGAGTACTTGGAAGTCAGGTGAACTATGTGATGGGACGAAGAGAAGGGGTTATGACAGACTGGGATTTTGAAGGCTATAAAAGTGCAGAAGTTTTTTACAAAAACAACTACAAAGTTGGACTCAAAAAGTACTTTGACCATAAAGGGAATGTTATCAAAACAGAAACCTATAAAATGGACAGAAACCCTGTAATGGTAAAACTTCTCAAGGATAAACGTAAGGATATTTTAGTAGATTTAGCAAAGTATGGTTTAGTTCCTAAAGATGCACCGAAAGAAGAACGATTTAGATAAAAGTTTAAGTTTTTAGAGAGTATAATTTAGCATTATATCAATCAAGGAAAAACAATGGCTCGAGAGTACAAAGGTAGCATCCGCATATCCCTTCTTTTGTGGTTCCTTTTAGTTTCATTTCTGACCATTGTTATTTTTACTACTCTCAACTATAATGCGGCGAGTAAGAGTCTTGTAAAATCTGTAAAAGAAAACATACTTTACTCTTCAGAAAGTACAGCAAACTTTGTAAAAAGCTGGTTCTCTTACAGAGAAAAAGACATACAATACCTTGCAGAAAATGACACAACAATACGTTTACTCGAAACACTCAATGATGCATTTGCAGATTCACATCAAACACTTCCAGCATTTCTCAAAACAGATTATAAATTTTTTATAGATATAGACAATGGTCATGACATCAACAATATGTTTCATATGTATAATTATATTGATGATATTTTTCTTTTGGATAAGCAAGGTAATATTCTTTACTCTGTCAAACAAAACAGTATGCTTGGTGCAAATCTTCATTCACCTCTTTTTGCTCAAACAAAATTCTCAAAAATCTTTACACGAACACTTAAAGATAAAAAAATCTACTATAGTGATTTAGAAAAATTCGCACCTCTACACAATCGTACAACAAGTTTTATAACCGCACCTGTAAGCAATGCAAACGGCAATGTCATAGGGGTTCTCGCACTACAAATAAAACTCGATGCTTTATTTAAGATTTTTCAAAAAAATACAACAAATCACTATACACACTACTTTGTTGGCAGTGATGGACTTTTACGGAGTGATATAGATGCAAATCATAAAACACTCCAAACAAAAATTCAAACAAAACAGTTTGTGCTTTGGCATAAAGAGCATATAGAAGGAAAATTTGAAAAATCTATGCAAGAAAAAATCTTTTTTTATAAGGGACCCTTTGCAAAAACTGTCCTTGGTGTCCATGATGATGTAGAATTTTTAGGAGTCAAATGGGTACTCCTCACGGAGATAGATAAAAAGATTCTTCTTCAAAATCTTGATAATATACTAGAAAGAAGTATCAGATTTTCTGCTATTGCACTTTTTCTAGTCATTGCTATTGCATTTTTCATCTCTTCAAATCTTGTCAAACCACTAAAAAAACTTGTACAAGTAAGCTATAGATTTACACAAGGTGAACGGGGTATTGTACTCACAAAAATCGATAACAACGAGATTGGTGAGCTTAGTTCTGCTTTAAACACGATGATGCAAGCCATTGAAAAAAATGAAACAGCCCTTAAAAAAGCAACACAAAAAGCACAAGAGAGTACACGAGCAAAATCAGAATTTTTAGCAAGTATGTCACATGAGATAAGAACACCGATGAACGGTGTTATCGGGATGATTGAACTTTTGCAAAATTCTCAACTCACACCAAGCCAGAAAAATCATCTCCATGTGGCGAAGAGTTCTGCTCATGCCCTCCTTACTCTCATCAATGATATTTTAGATTTCTCAAAAGTTGAAGCAGGAAAAATGGAGATAGAACCCATCGCTTTTAATCTGCGTAATGAGTTTGGAGATTTAGCCAAAGCCCTTGTCTTTAAAGCAGAAGAAAAAGGGGTTGAACTTATCTTAGATATGCACGATATGAAACAAGAGATTATACTTGCTGACCCCGGACGTATTCGCCAGATAGTGACAAATCTTGTGGGCAATGCTATCAAATTTACTTCAGAGGGAACTATCCTCATCACAGTTGCTCTTGATGTTCTCAAAGAGAATCATGCAAGGCTCAAAGTAAGTGTACAAGATACAGGCATAGGAATCCCCGAAGATAAGATAGCCTCTCTCTTTGACTCCTTTTCTCAAGTAGATGCTTCTACCACAAGAAAGTATGGTGGTACAGGTCTCGGTCTCGCTATTGTGAAAAAACTCTGTGCATTGATGGATGGAAGTGTCAAGGTTACCAGTGTTATAGGGCAAGGAAGTACATTTAGCTTTGACATAGGAGTGGAACTCAGTGAGAAAAAAACACTCCGTATGCCTGCTGTCTCCATAAAAAATAAAAGAGTCCTCATCGTAGACGATAATGAAATCAACAGAAAAGTACTCTCTGGACAACTCAAACTTTGGGAGTTGGAAGTCTTTTGTGCAAAAGATGCACACGAAGCACTTGATATGTGTGCAAAAGCACTTACAAACTCACATACACCACCTTTCGACATCGCTTTTTTAGATATGCAAATGCCTCAGATGGATGGAGCGCAACTCGGTAAAAAACTCCGTGCAAATAGCAACTACGATAGTATGAAAATGGTTATGATGACATCCCTTGGCTTTCGTAGCGATGCAGCTGCATTTGCAAAGATGGGCTTTGATGCCTTTTTTGCAAAACCAACAACAGCGAGTGACCTTTTTAATGCCCTTAATGTCCTAGTAGAAAATGGAAAAGCAAAAGAGCAAGCAAGCCCACTCATAACCCATGAGTACCTCGGAACTCTCTCAAAAGAGGTCAATATTTTACTTGTTGAAGATAACAAAACAAACCAGTTAGTTATCGATGGTTTACTTGATAACTTAGAATTAGAGTGCGATTTTGCGAACAATGGTGTTGAAGCACTTGAAATTTTAAATGCTCATAAAAAACAGTATGACCTTATCTTGATGGATTGTCAAATGCCACAAATGGATGGCTACGAGACCACGAAAAATATACGTGCTGGAAATGCGGGTGAAAATAACAAAGAGTTACCTATCTTAGCCCTCACTGCAAATGCCATGCAAGGCGACCAAGAGAAATGCCACCTTGCGGGTATGAGTGACTACTTAGCCAAACCAATCGATGCTAAGAAATTTACTGCTATTTTGCAAAAATGGTTACCCAAAGAAGAATCTATTTAAGTGTCGCTATATACTTTGCAAGGCTATCTATATCTTCATCAGAGAGTCTAGCAACTTGTCCTCTCATGATTCCTTTCATAGCACCACCGTATGTTCCATCTTTGTAACCATGGAGTGCTTTTTTTACCCCTTCTTCACCTAAATTAGCAATTATTTTTGATTTTCCCATTGCGTGTTTTTGGGCATGTACACCATGACATCCTGCACATTTTTTAAACAAATCAGCATTTGCCATTGCAGAATTTGTTGTTAAAAGTGTTCCCACTAAAACGAAACCTTTGAGTATTGAACTGATATTTGTAGTTTTCATTTGAAACTCCTTTTTGTTGTTTGATAGTCGTAGTGTAACAACTAATTGTGGAGTCATTGTGAAGTCTATTTGAGTTTGCCAAAAACCTTATAGTTGTTCCAGTACACATTGAGGGCTTTTTTGAGTGCTGTATTTGAAAGCTGACTTTTGTGCTTCACCCCAAAACGGCTGATGAAAGCTTCACCCATTACACTTTGCTTTTGTGAGGGCTTTTGCAGATAATGCAACATTGCTTTTTTTACCTCGCGTTCACTACTGTACTTGAGAAGATACCTGTAAAAGTACTTATCTATACTTACAGGGAG
This sequence comes from Sulfurimonas sp., assembly GCA_027019335.1. Lineage (GTDB taxonomy): Bacteria > Campylobacterota > Campylobacteria > Campylobacterales > Sulfurimonadaceae > Sulfurimonas. Next base: position 13,837 of record JALUWV010000112.1, read on the forward strand.
TTTCCCGTGACATTGGACACAATTTGTTTCATACACCCCTGCATTTAAACTACTGAGTAGAAACACTAAAAGAAAACTTTTTACCATTTGACACTCACTTTTGTCCATTCAAACTCTTTAGAGTCTATCTCTATACTAAGCTTATACTCTTGTGCAATACTTGAAACGATGTTAAGTCCCAAACCAAAGCCACCACTCACATGACTAAAACGGGCATAACGCTCTTGCATTTTTTTGATATTTTCTTTGGCGATTCCTATGCCCCCATCAGCTACCACTATCTCATTTTCTTCTAAAATCACATGTACATAGCCGTGCATTTTATTGTACTTGATAGCATTAGAGAGGAGATTATCGACAAGTTTACTCAGTTTTGCCCTATCTATGAAAAGGTCTCCATCTTTGATAATCTCTAAATCAAGAGAAACTTTTTTTGCCCCCGCAAGCGAGGTAAAATAGTCCACTCGCTCTTGGAGTAAATGCCCGACATCAAGTAGTTCATCATTGGTTACAATCTTATTACCTAAAGTAAGATAGGTTAAATCTTGATAAATATTGGAGATAGTTTTTGCCCCAACATCGATGCGATTTATCTTTTTTAAAGTCTGTGCATCAAGTTTTTCTTTATCTATCATCTCGATGTTTGTCACTATCGTACTTACAGGAGTGTTCAGCTCATGGGTTGTATCTTTGATAAATCTATCTAAAAGATGCATTGCATCGCGCATAGGTTTTAAAAACAAACGCAACAAAATATACCCTATTACAAACATCACACTCAAGGCAAGAAGGTTGAAAAGAAGTAACTCTTTTTTGGTTTTCTTGTACCATAAGCCATCATCTTTGATTTTCACGATGACATATTTTGCACCCAGATAGTAGGATTCAGGGATACTTTCAAGAGTAATCATCCCATCTTGCAGATACAAAATCTTATCAAGCTGGAGTTGTGTGGGTGTCGTTGCAAAGATTTGTTTTTTATCACTATCAAAGATAGCACTTTCATACGCTTTACTTCTTGGATAAACTTGTGTTTTGTCAAAATTGATATGGAGATGTTTGAGTCCTAAAAGTAACTCTTTCGTATCGCGTTGCAAGGTAGCTTTTTTCTCTTGAAGCATCAACTCTTTTTGAGCATTATAGTACATAAATGAGAAACCAAAAATAATAACGATACTGAGTAAAAGATAGAGGGTAGCTATGCGATAAAGTGTCTGTTTCTCACTTCGTGCTAAATCTGTATCCAAGCTTTTTGATACTAACAATCATCTCCTTTGAAAGGATTTTTCTCAAGTTTTTGATGTAAGTTCGCAAAGCACTCTCACTCGGTGTTTCTTCATACTCCCAAAGTGTGTTATAGATGACTTCATGTGTAAGGACTTCATCTCTGTGTTGTAAAAACAACTTCAACAAAAGTGCCTCTTTAGTACTTAAACTCTGCTCATTTCCATCCACAAAGAGAAGATTAGACTCGGTATCATAATGAATGTTTTTTGTGATTGCTATCTTTGCATTAGATTCATGAAAGAAGTTGCGTTTGAGGATACTCTGCATACGAAAAAGCAGCTCTTTTAAGGCAAAAGGTTTTCTGATGTAGTCATCACAACCACTCTCATAGCCATCTTCAAGTGCATCCATGGAGTTAAGAGAAGTGATGTAAATAGCGGGGGTAGTAACACCCTCTTTGCGTTTTTGTTTGAGAAGTTCAAAACCATTGAGATGGGGGACATTGCCATCGAGTAAAAAAAGGTCAAAGCCTTTTTCGTAGATAATCTCTGAAGCTTCATTCCCATCGTACACACTCACGACCTCAAAGTCTTGCTCTTGTAAAAATTCGCTTATCGTTTCGTTGAGTGTGACATCATCCTCAAGCAAGAGTATTTTTGCTCGCACTCTATGCTACTTTTGCTTGTGAAGATTTTTTTCGTATTTTGCTTTTTCACCACTACTCATAGAGGGTATTCTACTTTTGAGTTCTTGAGAAAACTGTGCAACTTCCGCCGATTTCACATAACCCATAATCGCAATAAGTTCTTGTGTACTCATCTCACTAAAATTTTCTTTAGCACTCAGGGAACTACTCAAGAGCAGTATGAAAAAAAGTACAAGTCCTGTTTTTATCATCATTATCCCCTTTTCAAAATTATGAAACTATGAAAGTCTCTCAACAATAGTCTCTACACCAAAACCAAACTTCTCAAAAAGTTGTCCAGCAGGAGCAGAAGCACCAAATGTATCCATACCAATCACATCCTCTGCAAATCTATACCATTCAAGTCCACGAGCAGCTTCAATCGCTACCGTTTTTGTACTCGGGTTGATAATGCTATCAATGTATGCTTTCTCTTGCTCTATTAAGAGGTCGAAACAAGGGACAGAAACAACATTCACTTGTGTTCCTTTTGCATTCATTGCCTCTTTTACTTTGAGTGCCAATTCTACTTCTGAACCACTTGCCATTAAAGTAACAGTTGCGTTTGCATCTTCTGAAAGTAGGTAAGCTCCATGACTTGCATCACCCTTCACCGCAGTTGGAAGTTTTGCTAAATTTTGACGGGAACAGACAAATGCTGATGGAGAAGTGTGCATCTCTAGGGCAGTTTTCCATGCCATAACATTTTCTTCACCATCTGCTGGGCGCCAAACATAGAAGTTTGGTAAGGCACGGAATTGTGAAAGATGTTCGATAGGTTGGTGAGTTGGACCATCTTCACCGACACCGATACTATCATGTGTCCAAACAAAAAACTGTTGTATACCTGTCAATGCCGCAATACGAACTGCAGGTTTAAGATAATCAGAAAAGACAAAGAAAGTTGACGTAAAAGGTTTAAGTGGACCATACAGAGCCATTGCATTTGCGATAGAAGCCATCGCATGCTCACGGATACCAAAGTATATATTACGTCCCTTAGGATAGACTCCCATATCATTTAAGAAAGTTTTATTTGAAGGACTCAAGTCAGCGCTTCCACCTAAAAAGCTTGGAACTGCTTTTGCAATAGCATTTAAGATTTTTCCATTGGTATTTCTTGTTGCATCTGCTTTTTCAAATGTTGGGTACTCTATGCGAGAAAAATCAGGATTTTCAAGTGCATTTAAGACTTCATTTTGTTCCATAAGTGGCAATGTTTTTTGTCTATGAATCCACTCACGCTCGAGTAAGTCACCCTCTTCTATTGCGCAACGAAAACGAGCAAATACATCTTCATCAACATGAAAAGATTTTTCAGGGTCAAACCCTGCATCTTTTTTTGCTTGTGCAATAACTTCATCCCCAAGAGGTGCGCCATGGGCATGGTGTGAACCTTCAAGCTTGCCAGCACCTTTTGCGATAATGGTATTTGCAATAATAATCGTCGGTTTTGTATTTGCTTTTGCTTGTGTAAGTGCGGTGTCAATCTCATCAAAATTATGTCCATCACACTCTAAAACATCCCAGTTTTGTGACTCAAAACGTTTGTGAATATCTTCAGAAATACTCAAATCTGTTGAACCTTCAATCGTAATACGGTTTGAATCATAAATAAGTATTAAATTATCGAGTTTGTTGTGTCCTGCGATAGAGCAAGCTTCATAAGAGATACCCTCTTCTAGATCACCATCACCACATAAACAGTAAACATTATGGTCAATCAAATCTGCTGTATCTGAGTTTACTTGCGCACCCATGAACTTACTAGCCATTGAGAAACCAACTGCATTTGCGATACCCTGCCCTAATGGTCCTGTCGTTATCTCAATACCAGCCGTATGTCCAAACTCAGGATGTCCAGGTGTTTTAGAATCAAGTTGGCGAAAGTTTTTTAAGTCTTCAAGCTCTAATCCATAGCCCCAAAGATAGTACAAAGAGTAGATAAGTCCTGTCCCATGTCCTCCTGAGAAAACAAGTCTATCACGGTTCAGCCATGAAGGGTTTTTAGGATTGTGATTGAGGTGTTCGCTCAACACTACTGCAATGTCTGCAAGTCCCATCGGCGCACCAGGGTGACCAGAGTTGGCAGCTTGAACCATGTCCGCTGCTAAAAATCGTATACTATCTGCCATATTTTGACGCATTTTATTTGCCATATTTATTGTCCTGTTTTAGTTTTTATGTCTGTTTATATATTTGTTTAAAAGTTCTGCGAGTTCTGTTTTTAGATTACTATCAAAACTATTCATTGCATTTGTAAGTTCTTCTGCCAAAGCATCGGCTTCTTTCACCGAAGCCTCAAGCCCCAAAATAGTCACAAAACTATTTTTGTCTTCATCATTGTTAGTTAATTTTCCTGCCTCTTCACTACTTTGAGTGACATCTAAAATGTCATCTTGAATCTGAAACAGAAGCCCCAGTTTAATCCCAAAATCATACAGTTTTTCACCTACATCCTCACGACCAACGATGATAGCTCCCATCTTCAATGAAGCTGCTATTAGCTTTGCAGTTTTGTTGGTATGTAAAAGTTTAATGTCTTCAACTTGTAAGGGTTGATTTTCAAAATAACAATCTATCGCTTGCCCAAGTACCATGCCATTTAAGCCACCATTACTTGCTAACTCTTTGATGAGTTTTACTCGTGTTGTATCTGAAAAAGGAGCATTTGCAAGAACTTCAAAAGAGTAAGTGTTGAGGGCATCACCTACTAAAATAGCTGTCACTTCATCAAAAATGACATGCAGTGTTGGTTTACCTCGTCGTAGAGGTGAATCATCCATTGCAGGTAAATCATCATGGATAAGTGAGTAAGTATGGAGTAGTTCTATAGCAAATGCAGCATACCTTGCACCCTCAAGTAGGAGTGGGTTATATGCCTTCACAACACCAAGTAAAAGTGCAGGACGAAACCGTTTTCCACCTGCTAAAAGCATATTTTGCAAAGCCTTTTCATAGGTCGGATGAATGCTTTGTGAAGTTGGTAAATTATCTCGTAAGAATTGCTCGAAGTTTTTCATAATTTATGAACTGAGTGTATGTGATTTGGACATAATATATGCAACATATCCAACAATAGCTAAAGAAGATAACATACCAATAAATCCTAAAATTTCCATTACTCTATTTCCTCTAATTGTGCTAATTTTTCATCAATTTTCAATCTCTTTTTTTTAAACAAAAGAGTTACAAAAGTGGCCAATACAACACCACTTGTACCAACAAACAAAACAAAGAATGGTGCATCCCCCATCATTACTTGGTAAAAAGTAGTGAAACTTCCCGTAAGAATTGTCATGATAACAATAAAATAATTTTTATACTCATCTCTTAAAATGGATATATCTTCTTTTATTTTATCTTTTTTACTCATATATAATTATAACATAAGAATTTTAATGCACCTTCACAAAAAACTGAAAATGGTTTCTCTCAAAGAGAAGTTCTGATGCTTCTTTACTTTTTGAGATACTTTGAACAATCTCTTCTTCGGTACTTATCTTCTTTTCATTAACTTCTATGAGTCTATCACCAAGGTGAAGTCCGTATTTTTTTGCTTTTGCTTCTATCTTGATTATATGCAAATTTTTATCAAAAGAGAGTCCTAAAAACTCTAAAAAAGTATCACTCAGGTAGCCACCACCTTTTCTCTTTTTACTCTTTACTTTTAGAGTAAGTAACTTGCCCTTGCGTCTAATCTTCACCTGATGCACAGAACCCACTTTACTAAAAAGTATCCACTGCATCAACTGACTTGCATTTTGAACACGCCTCTTATCAAAACGCAAAATTTCATCATTGACTTGAAAATTGTTGCCAGCCATAAATGGGTTTATCGCTCGTACCCTTACTTTTCTGTGTGCATTTTTCACACGAATCCCAATATCGGCATACACAACTTTTTTATGGTGTAAAAAATGTTGTAGATAAGGTTTTTCAATGACCCCCTGCGGTGTACCTATCCCCTCTAAAGCACAACAACTTGTTAAAATAAGACTAGGGGTAGATACATTAGCATACATTTTTCCAAATTGGTTTAAGCCGATTTGATGCTCTTTTATACGACTCTCTTGTATGCTTTTTGTATTGATACTCGCAAGCCCCTTAGCAGAACGTTTATAAAGAACAAAAGGGTAGCGAAAACCTTTTGTATCTTCAACTAAATAAAGCGAGAGGAAAGGGTCGTATTTTAAGATTTTTGCTTTTGGTTTTGTGCGGGAAAAAACTAAGCGTTTGTGTTTTGTTATAGGGATATTTGTTTGGGAAGAAGTGAGTGCATGAGAGTCATGTATCTTACGTTTGCAAACAGTGTAGCCACCATTGCAAGCATAAAGATTGATAAAAAGAAAACTAAGGGCTACAAAGAGGTGAAGCACCTACTTTGCTCCACCAAAAGGATTCCCCATACCACCAAGCATATTCATTGCACTGCTTTGTTGGTTTTGTTGTACCATTTTATTGGCATCATTAATCGCACCAATAATCATAATTTCTAAAGTTGTTTTATCACTGAGTGCTTCGTCTTGAATACTCAAGTCAACCACTTCACCATTTCCATTAACACTCAATTCTACAAGACCACCGCCAGTTTTAACACTAAAAGTTTTACTTGCTAAGTCCTCTTTGAGTTTGTTAGCATTTTCTTGCATACCTTCGAGCATTTTTCCCATATCACCCATATTGCCAAACATTAGATTTCGTCCAGTATATGGTCAATGTCATTGTTATCATCAAGAAGAACAACTTTTGGTTTATAAGTTTCTAGCTCTTTTTCATCGTAAGTTGCGTAAGCAACTATGATTACTTTATCGCCTTTATGCACTTTTCGAGCGGCTGCACCATTTAAACAGATGTCACGTTTACCACGTTCACCTAAAATAATGTATGTCGAAAATCTTTCACCATTATTGATATTTAAAATCTCAACTTTTTGTCCAACTCGCATTTTTGAAGCTTCTAAAAGCTCTTCATCTATGGTTATAGAACCAACATAATTTAAGTTAGCATCTGTAACAGTAGCACGGTGAATTTTACTGTACAACATTTCAATAATCATAACTTTGCCTTACATTCCCATCTGTTTTTTCATATCAGCTGGTGAAATTGGAGCATCCCACATCTCTTCGGGGATGAGAAATTCTTCTACAACATTACCACCAACAATATGCTCAGAAACAATACGGTCGATTTTCTCTTTTGTCAAACCTGCATACATTGTATGTCCTGGTTCCACTAGCATTACAGGACCCATTTGGCAACGATTCATACATCCTGTACGGATTGGTTGTACCGTTCCCATAATTCCCTCTTTCATAAGAGTTTGTGCTAAGTGTTGAAATAAGTCTTGCGTATCTTTTGTCACACAAGATGGTTTTGGCATACCAGGAGGAGCAGATTGCTCACATTTAAATATATAAAATGCCGGTTGAGGGATTCCCATAAGAAGTTTCCTTAAATTTTTTGTGAAATTATAGCAAAATTCTATGGAAATATTCTAAGATGAAAAGATAAGTTACTTTATTTAAGATTATTCTCGTTCTAAGTTTAAAAGTTCTCTCACTATTTCTCTGTCATCAAAAGGAAATTTTTCATCATAAATTACCTGAAAACTTTCATCGCCTTTACCAAGGATGACAACAACCTCTTCATCTTCTTGGGCATCAAGTGCAAGTTCTATCGCTTTTTTACGGTTGAGTTCAACGCTTACATTACTTCTATCTTCGATACCGGAGAGAATATCTTCTGCAATTTTTTGCGGGTCCTCATGGCGTGGATTATCACTTGTTATATAAACTTTTTTCGCAAGTGAGGCAGCAACTCTTCCCATAAGTGGGCGTTTACTCACATCTCTATCACCACCAGCACCAAAGACTACGAGCAGTTCTTTCTCTTTTAAAGCATTTAAGACCTGTTGCATCCCATCTGGAGTATGTGCAAAATCAACAATGACATTTGGAAGCTGGCATACTTGTTCCATTCTTCCACTAACCCCTGCAAAATTATCAACAACATCAGCTATCTCTTCAAGAGAATTTTCTGTTATCAAATGTACTCCCGCTATGGCAGCCATAAGATTATAGAGATTAAAAAAGCCATGTGTAGAAGCCGTAAAGGGAACTATCTCTTGAAAATGTTGGATAATACCACTACTCCCATCATTTAAAGAGTATGCCATCAAGCGATAAGTGGACGGATTTTCTATACTATAAGTATAAGCATTTTTAAAATTAAATGCAGCCTTATCTTCATCACGATTGATAAGCTTTTTTCCCTCATCTTGGAAAAAAGAGTTTTTTACCGTCGTATATTCACCAAGTGTTTTATGATAATCTAAATGGTCTTGGGTGATATTTGTCAAGATTTTTAAAGCAAAAGAAAGCCCTTCGATTCTTTTTTGTACGATAGCATGGGAGCTTACTTCCATGATAAAGTATTCACATCCTGCACTTACTGCTTGATAAATATGCTTATAAGTGTTGAGGACTGAAGGGGTTGTGAGTGTTTTTCCCTCTGCCACTGTGTCATTCATAAAAAGCCCACGTGTACCTTGCATAGCACATTTGTAACCCAAATCAAGTAAAAATGAGTACATTGCACTTGCTGTTGTCGTTTTTCCATTTGTTCCTGTAATACCGACAATTTTAATCTTATTGACACCAAAAAGTTCTGCAATATCTTCTATCTTTATAATAGAGTGTGCATGGTTTTCTTTTGCATTTTCTAAATACTTGGCATTTTGTGTAGTGAGGACAAATGCTGTTTCACTATCACACTTTAAAGAGTTTTCTGTGACATATTTGTAGGACTGTTCTGGTAGCTCAATTTTCAATCATTTTGCCTTGTGAGATTTTTTTAAGAAGCTTATGAAGCAACTTGTCGCTTGGGTAAACGCTGAGTGCATTTTCTAAGTAAGAGAGTGCCATTTGTGCAAAATCATGCTCTATTAATCGCTCTAAGAAGTCTATAAAGTCCTCTTTTTCTGTAATAATCACTCGTGTAGAAAACATAATATTTTCAAAAGTCTCTTTAAAATCTGCACCCTCGTCTAAAATGGCTTTAAAATCTTGGTACAAGATTCCATCTTCAAGCTCAATTCTTTCTCGTAAAGGTTCAGCAAAAACTTCGCTCAGTTTATCGAGTGAACCATTTAAGTTTTTTAAGACCTCTTCCATAATGGTGTCAGCAGACTCTTTATCTTCATCTTTGAGGATTTCGTAGTAGTCAAAGAGTGCTTCAGCACCCCCTTCACCACTCATCGCCATCTCAGAGAGTATAACACCATTATAAGCTTCTTTAGAATTTGGATAATTTTGTAATACCATAGCAAATTTTTCAAGGGCAGCTTTATACTCTTCTTTTGAAAAACTCTCTTTTGCTTGTGATAGTATTTTATATTTGCTCAGTGTACTCATAATGCTCGTTATATTATAGATTGTCTAAATCGTTTTCCATACCAAAAGGCACATTGACAACACAGAGTTCGGGGTGAATATCCATTCTAAGTTGGCGTTCAACACCATACTTCAAAGTCGTGCCACTACTTCCACAACCAACACATGCCCCTTTAAGTTGCACATATACTGTAGAATTTTTTACTGTCAAAAATTCTATATCTCCCCCATCAAGGGCTAAAGAAGGTTGTACTTTTGTTATTACAGCACGTACTGGCTCTAATAACTCTTCATCTGAAAACGGAATCATTTTTTTCCTTTATTTGTATCTCATTTTTTGTAGATGTAAAATAGAACAAATTAGCTTAACATGTCCTAAATATTTTAACTATAAAATTACTTTAATGCAAGTATTTCATCTACATACGAAGGTTTTCTCATCCCAACGAGTATATAATCAACACTTTTTTTCGATTCTAAAAAGCCAATCGCACACTCTTGAAGTGTTCCTTCACAGTTTTCAAAGGTTTCTGCAAGTGAGCGTTTTGTATTTTGCGCACATTCATAGGCTACCATTTTTCTATACTCTGCAAAAAAGAGATCCATTAAACTCAAAAATGCCTCTAAACTCTCTTCATCCAAATTTTCTAATATTTTTCGGATGTGTGGTAAAATTTGTGCATATAAGAAAGTATCAAAATCACCAATCCAACCAAATTTATGCCGATTAACATCAAGTTCTTCAAAAAGATTATAAAGAGGTTTGAGTGTCTCATTATCACAAACATCTAACATTTCATTTAAGTACTGGTAGTAAGATACACTCTCATCATACTCAGCGAGTCTATACATCTTTCCATTCTTTTGTGCATTAAGTGGACGGTTTGCAAGCACTCTCAAACCATTGCTTTTTGCCCAATCTGCACACTTTAAACCCTCTTGCTCTAAAATATTTATAGGAAGTTGCAATGTTGTAAAACTATGCGTATCCGTGCCTACTGCTTCACTCGCTTTATCTGCTAAGGTAATAAGGTCTTCGTAAGGTAAAAATTCTGGGTCGTTAGGAGACTTTGCAAAGCTGTTAGAACTAATCCCATACGAGCCTATTCTCCCTTTTTGCACCTCTCTCTCAAGTCCTACAAAAGCCTCATAAAGGCGTGCATACATGGCATCGAGTGTAGAGTCTTTATCTGCATTTTTATTGAGAGCATCTAAAAGATAATACTCAGGATTGTGGATGAGATAACAGGCTATCTTTTCTCTTTGAAGACGTTGTAGCGATTGTGTAAGTTGCTCTTGCATAAAGCTAGGAGCAATAGAGTGAAAACAGTGTTCACTAAACTCAACAACCTCTTCAAAAGGGTTCTCTTGATGTGCAAGCATATTGGAGCCTTGGATATAGCCATATTTACTGACAATCTCTATTTCAGCTTGTTTTTCCTCACTAAATTCTCGCATTGCTATAGCTATCGCTCTCTCTGCTGCACCATCCATATAGTTACTCGATGTGTCAATCATAGTGATACCAGACTCGATGGCTTCACGGAGAGCTTGAATGTGTTGTGGGTTTTGGTCGGTTATGCGGTAAGTTCCAAATGCGAAATTACTCATGATAGTAAATCCTGTTGTTAAAGTATTTTAGAATTGGGAAATTATAAAAGGGTAAACGCAGAGGTAAAACCTCTTTGTTTGATAGAACTAGTATCTAAACTAATTCAATGAATGCCATAGTCGTAGCATCACCACGACGGATTCTTGTTCTTGTAATTCTAGTGTAACCACCAGCACGATCAACATACTTTGGTGCAATTTCATTCACTAAAGTTTTTGTCGCTTCTTTACTTTGAAGTGCAGCAAATACTGCTCTATGTGAATTAGCATCATTTTTACCAGCAGTTGTGATAAGTTTTTCTACGTATGAACGTAACTCTTTTGCTTTGATAGCAGTAGTTTCGATTTTACCATGTTCTATTAACGCAATACTAAGATTCTTTAGAAGTGCAGCACGGTGTGCACTTGTACGACTTAGTTTACGATATCCATGACGGTGTCTCATATCTTTATCCTCTTATTGAGCCTGAACGGCTTCTATTTTCTTTTTTAGTGCAGCAACGACATCATCAGCTAAATCAGCGCCAACGCCATAACCAAATTCTTCTACTTTTTCAACGATTTCATCGTATGATTTTTTTCCAAGATTTTTTACATTTTTCAAATCATTTATACTCATCAATGTAATTTCACCAATAAGTTTAATGTTTGAACGATCTAAACAGTTGTAACTTCTAGCACTTAAACCTAAGCTATCTATGCTTGTTGCAAGTTGTTTTAAATCAGCAGACTCTTCAACTCTTTCAATAGTTGTAGGTGCTTTAATGCTAATCTCAGAGTTAAATACAGCAAGTTGTGCATACATAACTTCTAAAGAATTTCTAAATGCATCTACTGGGGAAATCTGACCATCAGTTTTGATGTTCATAACAACTCTTTCAAAGTTAGGGTTGTCTTCTACAAGTACATTTTCAATCTTGTATGTTGCACTTCTTACTGGTGTAAAGAAAGCATCTAAGGCAATATAACCCTCTGCTAACTCTTCGTAAGTATCTTCACTCGCTACATAGCCAATACCTTTAGCAATTTGGATGCTAAAGTTTAATGTAGAGTCTTCATTGAGTGTTGCAAGTGGTGCATCTGGACTCACTACTTCTACTTCCTCGCTCGCAAGGTCTGCTCCTGTAATAGTACATGGACCAGCAAAAGTATAATTTATCTCTTCTTCTGTAGAATCATTGTTCAATTTAAAACGAATTTCTTTAAGATTTAAAATAAAATCTGAAATATCTTCAATCATACCACGAACAGAATCAAATTCGTGTTTTGCACCCTCTATCTTAATAGCAATAGGTGCATAGCCAACGGAGCTACTTAATAGAAAACGGCGAAGTGGATGAGCCAAAGAAATTGCATATCCAGTTTCAAATGGAAATGCCATAATGTTAGCTTCATTATCACTAATCTGTTCTACCTCAAACTCTTGGGGAGCGAGAGGAGTTGTTTTAATCTTTTTCATATCTTAAACGCCTTTTTAATTAACTATTATTTAGAGTAAAGCTCAACGATTAAACGTTCTTCAACTGGAATAACAACTTCATCACGCTCAGGTAAACGAGTAAAAATACCAAATACTTTTTCAGCATCGATGTCTACCCATGGAGCAAGACCAGTTTGATTTGTAAGTTCAATTGCACGAACGATTTGTGCATTTGTTTTACTTGCTTCTTTAATCTCTAATTTTTGACCCGGTTTTACACGGTAAGAAGGAATATCAAGTTTTTTACCATCAACAAGGATGTGACCATGTGTTACAAGCTGACGAGCAAATCTACGAGTAGATGCAAATCCCATTCTGTAAACAACATTATCTAATCTTTGTTCAATCAAAGTAACAAGGTTTGTACCTGTATTACCAGTTAAACGTTTTGCTTCAACAAATAATGCACGGAATTGTTTTTCAGAAATACCATACATGAATTTTGCTTTTTGCTTTTCATTGAGTTGTAAACCATACTCAGAAACTTTCTTACGACGTTGACCATGTTGACCAGGACCGTAAGGTCTTTTTTCTAATGCAGATTTACCTGCTAAACGACGCTCACCTTTAAGGTTAAGACTTACACCGAATCTTCTTTCGATCTTTTCTACTGGACCTCTATATCTTGCCATCAGTAATCTCCTTAAACTCTACGACGCTTAGGTGCGCGACAACCGTTGTGTGGTAATGGAGTAACATCTTTCATAAATGTAACACGAATACCTTCAATAGCACCAACAGCTTTAGTTGCAGTCTCACGACCAG
>JALUWV010000113.1 GCA_027019335.1 Sulfurimonas sp.
GCAAACAAAAATGCTCAAAAAAATGGGACTTACAAAAGAGGAACTCGCCTTCCTTGTAAAAATAGTAAAACACGCACAATCAAGTGCTGTCATGGGAAATGCAAAAGCTGCTTTTGATACATTTGAGAGTTAAACATGGGTAAACATCACCATCATGAGGTAAGTGGTAAAAATCTTTTTATCACAATTATTTTAAATATTATCATTACTATCTCACAGATTGTGGGTGGAATCTTTTCAGGTTCCCTTGCACTTCTGAGTGATGCTATGCATAACTTTAGTGATGTACTTGCACTTTTTATTGCCTACTTTGCAAACCGTCTTGCCATGCAACCCAATAGTAAAAATAGAACCTTTGGCTATAAACGAGCTGAGATATTAGCAGCACTCTTTAATGCTTCGGTACTGATTGGCATTGCAATATTTCTTATTGTTGAGGCATTCCACAAGTTTTACCACCCTGAAGCGATTAACTCTCTATGGGTAATAGCACTTGGTATAGTAAGCATTGTTCTTAATAGTGTAAGTGTTCTTCTTGTCAAAGAGGATGCACATGATAATATAAACATAAAAGCAGCCTATTTGCACCTTCTTACTGATGTTATGACATCAGTTGCCGTTGTACTTGGTGGTGTTTTGATGTACTATTTTAATATTTTTTGGATTGATCCTCTTATATCTGTTCTTATTGCACTCTATCTTATTTGGGCATCATTTTCTTTACTCAAAGAGAGTAGTGCTATTTTGATGCAATTTACTCCAAAAGAGATTGATATAGAAAAAGTTGTAGCACTTATCAAAGAGGAACAGACAATAGCAGGAGTACACCATATCCATATATGGCAACTTGATGACCATCGCATTCATTTTGAAGCACATCTTGACTTTAAAGATAATCTTTCACTCTCAAAATCAAACAGTGTGCTTGCAGTGCTAGAGCAAAAACTGCATAATAATTTTGATATAGAACATACAACTTTACAGTGTGAATACAATAGAGATGATGATAAAAACATCATTGTGTAAAAACTTCAACCCTATTACGTCCACCTTCTTTGGCAAAATAAAGTGCCTTGTCCGCATTATTAATGACATCTTCAACATCAAAACAATTTTGAAGATGTACAGTTGCCACACCTAAACTGATAGTAAAAGAAATCTTTTTATCATCTCCTATAACTACATGCAATACTTCTACATTTTTTCTTAATTTTTCAGCAATTTCCATCGCACTATTTTGTTTAGTTTGTGGAAGTAAAATAACAAACTCTTCCCCTCCCCATCGGCTTACTATATCACTTTCTCTACCATTGTATTTAAGTACTTTTGATAGTGCAATGATGACTTCGTCCCCTATGGTGTGACCATAAGTATCGTTAATGCGTTTAAACTTATCAATATCCACCATAATGACAGAGTACACAAGCCCACTACGTTTGGCAAGTTGTACAACAGTCGTGGCAAGTTCACTAAAGTAACGGCGATTATAAAGCTTTGTCATGGGGTCAGTTGAAGCAAGAAGTTCTAACTCTTTACGGTAGTACACCTCTTTGGTTATGTCAATAAACGACCAGAGTATCAAAAGCTCACGACCACTTTTGTTAATAGGATTCCCTTCAAGTTTTACCCAAAAGATTGTAGCATCCTTTTTTTTGTACTCTAGCTCTTCACTCTTTATAATTCCCTCTTTTGTATGTACAAAATATTGAGCATACTCTTGAAATTTTTCCAAACTTGGGGTAAGTGTTGCGGTTTGTTTGCCTAAAATCTCATCACTACTGTATCCAAAAAGTTTCGTAAATTTTTTATTGACCCGTACAATTACTCTATCTTTATTGACCACCATTTGGGGAATAGCATTGAGTTCAAAGAGCAAATTATCATCGAAGATAATCTCTTCGTAGGCTTTAACTTCACTTTTTGAAAGTTCTATTTTCAATGATATATTTCCTTCAACTATTTATAATACAAGTATGCTATCGTAAATTCTCTTGCTTTTATCTTAGCAAACCTTCGTACTTCTACCTGATGGAAGTTTTGTATGTTCCTCTTTTTCTAACATCTCTACTGCTTCATGAAGATGTTTTAGTAAAAGAGAAGCAAGGTCATAATCAAATCCCTCTTTGACAACAATTCTAAGGATGGAAACATCTTCACAGTTCTCAGCTAGGGTATAAGCAGGGACTTGCCAACCATGATAACGGAGTTTATCAGAGATTTGATAGACACTAAAGGTGTGTTTTCCTTTGAGTCTAAATGCAAGAAGTGGCATACGAATATCACTAATGATTGTTTCAAATATACCTGTTTTTTCCAACTCTTGTTGCAGAAAAAGACTCACATCTAAACATGCTTGATGCACTTTTCTATACCCTTCTGAGCCTAAACGGATAAAATTATAGTACTGTGCGATGACTTGTGAACCTGGGCGAGAAAAATTGAGTGCAAAAGTTGGCATATCTCCACCAAGATAATTTACATGAAAGATAAGCTCTTGGGGGAGTAGTGACCAATCTTTCCAAAGCGCCCAACCTACCCCTGGAGCCACAAGCCCAAACTTATGTCCAGAAACATTGATAGATTTTACCCATTTTAAGCGAAAATCCCACTCTAATTCAGGCTCAATAAAAGGAGCAATAAACCCACCACTTGCAGCATCTACATGGATAGGAATATCATAGCCTGTTTTTTGGTTATACTCCTCCATTAAGCTATCAAGGAGTTTGATGTTCTGATACTCTCCTGTGTAGGTTGTTCCTAAAATTCCTAAAATTCCGATGGTATTTTCATCACATAACGCTACCGCTTTATGAGGTTGAAACAAAAAATCATCTTCTTTGCTCATAGGAGCGACTCGCATCTCTATGTCCCAATAGACAAAAAACTTCTCCCAACACACCTGTACATCACTACTCACTACCATATTTGGCTTACTTGTATCTTTTCCTTCTGCTTTGCGTTTGTTTCGCCAGTTCCATTTCATCGCCATACCACAAAGCATTGCTGCTTCACTTGAGCCTATGGTAGAACAGCCACAAGCCTCTTTTTCATCATCAGTATGTCCATGAAAAAGGTCTGAAATAATGTTTGCACATCGTTTCTCAATCTCTGCTGTTTGTGGGTACTCATCTTTATCTATCATGTTTTTATCAAAAGTTTCGCTCATGAGTTGCTGTGCTTCTGGTTCTATCCATGTGGTAACAAAAGTAGCAAGATTGAGACGTGAATTACCATCGAGCATAAGTTCATCATGGACAAGTTGGTAAGCATCATGAGGTTTCATCTCGTCACTCGGCATATTGTATTTTGGAGCTTGATTGGCAAGCCCTCTTCCTCCATAGACAGGGTCATCCTCTTTTTGGGCAATAATTTCTTGATGGGTGCGTTTATGTAACATGTAAAGACTCCAATTTTTTTTGTATCATAGCACTTTTTGTTAAATGTTTTCGTTATAATTCGTAAAAAAGAGTACGACTGTTATGCACTATAAAAAGTTAGGACCATTTATTGCCCATGCTATTGAACATGGCAAAATTTGTTATACATCAAGAGAACTAAGAAAATCACTCTTCCACTCCAAACGAGCCATCTCTTTATGGATTTCAAGCCTTTTTATGATTGGCTCTTTTTTCTTTGCATTTGCGTCTTTCTTTTCTCTATGGTTTGTGACAGAGTTGTCTTCATTGAGTATAGGCATACTCTATTTTACTGGTTCCATCTTTTTTACATCTGCAGCCTATTTACAGTATCTTGAGTCTATCAACTATGATATTTCTCACCTTCCTCATCTTTACCATAAACATTCTCGCTGGTTTTGGTGGCGTTGGCGACCACTCAATATGGGCTATCTTTCAAGCAGTACACAATTTGTAGGAACCCTACTGTTTAATCTTTCCACATTTATGGCAATATTTTCTACTTTAAGCATAGAAACATTGAACTTACTGGTTTGGGTACCCAATATTTTAGGCTCTATTCTCTTTTTAACCTCTGCTTTTTTTGGGTATCTTGAAATCTATCATGATACAAAAATTAGAGCTTTTTTCAATATAACATGGTGGATAGTATGGATAAATATTTTAGGGTCAATCTTTTTTATGATTTCTGCACTTTATAGTGCTTATACCCCTGAAGTTCATCAATTTTCTCTTTATGTTGCCACACTTACAACACTGCTTGGAGCGATTTGCTTTTTTATCGCAGCACTTTTTCTGCGTTTTGAAAAAGTATAAAGTGTACAATAGATAATAATTGACTCAAAAATTGTTCAGTTTTTATTTTATTTAGACTTGTTATAATTTTTTGTACTAAAAAATATAACAACTTTTTCAAAGGGAAATATAATGGCAAATAGATTAGAGAAAGAGGATAGTCCTTACCTACAGCAACACAAAAACAATCCTGTTGATTGGTGGCCGTGGTGTGATGAAGCATTTCTTAAAGCTGAAGCAGAAAATAAAGCTATTTTTATCAGTATCGGGTATAGCTCTTGCCACTGGTGTCATGTGATGGAAGAAACAGTTTTTGAAGATGCTGAGTGTGCAGAGATACTCAACAAAGATTTTGTTTGCATCAAAGTAGACCGTGAAGAACGCCCAGACATTGACAAACATTACCAAGAGGTACATATGTTGCTTAATCGTCGTGCTGGAGGATGGCCAACATCTATCTTCTCTACACCGCAAAATAAACCATTTTTTGCAGGGACATACATTCCTCCAGTTGCAAGCGAGATAAATCCAAATGCAATGGGTTTTAAAGAACTTACCTCTCTCATCGCTTCTAAAATCGCACAATCAGATAAACAACTTTTTGATAATGCTGACGAGATAGAAGGCTTTTTAAATAAAACAGAGCATCCTAAAGAAGCGACTGTTTTAAAAGAAGAATTTTCAAAAAACTTTATGCTTCAGGCTAAAAGCAATTATCAAACTACGACGGGTGGATTTTCTGTTGCTCCTAAGTTTCCTCATGCATCTACTCTGAACACTCTTTTAGTTATAGACAGACTGTATCACGATGTTTCTGCCAAAGCAATGCTTACAAATACGCTTACAAATATGAAAAAAGGCGGGATGTATGATTTAGTTGATGGTGGTTTTTGTCGCTACTCAACGGACAACAAATGGCTTGTCCCTCACTTTGAAAAAATGCTTTATGATAATGCACTCCTTTGTGATGTTTATGCTACAAGCTATAAAACATACAAGGATGAAAGCTTCCTTAAAACAGCCAAAGAAATAGCAGATTTTTGGTACAACTATATGAGTGAAGATGCCCTTTTTTATAGTGCAAGTGATGCTGATAGTGAAGGTTTTGAGGGAACTTACTTTGTTTACACTTATGAAGAGGTATATACTCTACTAGAAGAAAATGGCTATGAAAATAGTCAAGCGATGTGTCAAGCAATGGATGTGACACCCTTCGGAAACTTTGAAGGCAAAAATATTATCCATTTTAAAGATGGAGTCATACCAGAGTGGTTTAGTGATGTAAAAATACTTTTACAGCAGTTACGTCGCACTCGAGTCTACCCTTTCATAGATAAAAAGGTACAAACTTCATGGTCAAGTATGATGATTCATTCTCTTTTTAAACTCAGTGCAATCGACAATAGCTATCAAGAAAAAGCGATACAAAGTCTGCAAGCACTTTTAGATACTATGTTTGTTGATAATGTCCTCTACCATACTACTCTCATCCATAAAACACCTAAAGTAAAAGCCTTTTTAGAGGATTATGCCTTTTTATCACAAGCACTTTTATCAGCATACAAATACACACAAAATGAAATCTATCTCATTCATGCCCAAAGATTTGTGAACAAAGCGTTAGAAGAGTTTTATAGCAATGGAGTGTGGTACTTTAGTGCAGGCGAATTCACAACAAAAGCAGAGATTTCAGACAATACTTACACCTCTTCTGTGAGTATCATCATCGACTCGCTTCTAACACTTGGTACTCTCCTTGAAGATGAAAAGTATACACATTTTGCTTTTAAAACGATGGAATACAACTCATATGAACTCGGTCGTAAGCCAATTTATTCTCCGTATATGCTTACACAAGTTTTTCGTTATCTCAAAGGTGATCGAGTCATCAAAACAAATCATGATAATTTGAAAAACTTCTCTCAAGAACTAGAAAATATCGCGTATCCATTTACTTTACATAAAACAACTGAAGATAATTCTTATCTTATTTGTGGAGATACAAGCTGTTTTGCAAATACTTCTGAAGTAAAAGAGCTAAATCAACTCATTTCAAACTCTTTTAATAGGAGTTGATTTATAATGATTCCATACAAATACTAGGATATTTTATGGGATCAAAACGAGTAATGATAGAAGATGAACTTCAAGATAAATCTACTTTAAAAGATTTAGTGCATGAAGACAGACGAAAAGGTAACACCGAAAAACGCAATAAAGACAAGAAAAAAAATAGAACTTCTATTTGGGTAAAAGATGAGGTTTTGGAGTATGAAAAAGAACTCAAAACCCTCCAAATAGAACTGCTTAAAATGCAAAATCACATCAAAGCTACAGGACAAAAAGTGTTGATGATTTTTGAAGGTCGTGATGCTGCTGGTAAAGGTGGTACGATTAAGCGCATTACAGAACATCTCAACCCTCGTGGTGCAAGAGTGGTTGCTCTTGACAAACCAAGCGATACAGAAAAATCACAATGGTACTTTCAAAGATACACACAACACCTTCCCTCAGCAGGTGAAATAGTTCTTTTCGATAGAAGTTGGTACAATCGTGCAGGTGTAGAACCTGTGATGGATTTTTGTTCGCAAGAAGAACATAAAGAGTTTTTACATGAAGTACCAGAATTTGAAAAAATGCTTATCAATTCAAACATTAAAATTTTTAAATTTTATTTTTCTGTCTCCAAAGAGGAACAAAAAAAACGTTTTGATAAACGCAGAACCGACCCTCTCAAGCAGTACAAACTCTCTCCTGTTGATGAAAAATCACAAGGACTTTGGGACAAATACACCATAGCCAAATACTCTATGCTCTTAGCTTCTCACACAGACCATGCTCCGTGGACTATCATCCGTTCAGATAACAAGAAAAAAGCTCGCTTAAACTGTATAAAACACATACTAAGTGCTTATGAGTACCCAGATAAAACAAAAGATACAAACCTTAAAATCGATAAAAATATACGTATTTTTGCACACGATGAGATTAAAATCATGGAAACAGAAATGAGTTTAAAGAAAAATAGTTAATCTATTTTAGCTATAATCACCTTTTAATTATAAAGGTGATGTATGCTCAAAAATCTCGGTAAATTTATGTTCATGATTGAACTTGGATACAAATATATAACTATTTTCAAAAAAACTTTTTTTCATCCATTTATTACACTAAAACCTGCTTATGAACAACTCTCAAAAGATAGACAATCTTACTCTAACAAAGTCCTAGATTTTTTAAATATAGAAGTAAAACTCATAGGCGAACTTCCTCAAGAGAACAAAGTTTTGTATATCATGAATCATCGCTCTTTACTCGATATCATAGTTATGGAAAATGTTTTTGCACGCTTTGAAAAAAATGGAACTTGGATAGCAAAACAAGAGCTTTTTGAATCTCCTATCTATGGAAAATTCTTTGAGTACAGTGGTTGCATTAGTGTAGATTTAGAGAGTAAAAAAGGCTTGATAAGCTTTTTTAAAACTATTAGAAAAACATTCCAAAAAGTAAATACTATGAACCTTTATATGTTTCCAGAAGGAGAACGTTTTGGTGGTGAAGGGATTACTAAACTCCAAGCCGGTGCTGCTAAGATTGCCAAAGCAAACAAACTGACAATTATTCCAATTTTTATTAATGAAAAGATGGAAAAAGTTTTTGAAAATGCGCCTTATGCACAAACTACTACAGTAGAAGTTCATGTTGGTTCTGTCATCGCACATGAAACATTAGAAACAGAATATATAGACTTTGTAAATACAATTAGGGAGAAAAACTCATGATGAAACTGGGTGTAAACATAGACCATGTTGCCGTACTTCGTGAAGCAAGACAAGTAAATGACCCCGATATTTTAGAAGCACTTTTTATCGCTTGTCAAAGTGGTGCAGACCAAATCACGATTCATTTACGTGAAGATAGACGCCATATTCAAGATGTGGATGTAGAAAATATTTTAAAACACTCAAAAGTTCCCGTTAACCTTGAATGTTCCATCAACCGTGATATTTTAAATATTGTGAGTGACCTCGCACCACAGCGTGCAACCCTTGTCCCAGAACAACGTGAAGAGGTAACCACAGAAGGGGGATTAGATGTTTTTAATCACGAAGAAGATGTTGCATTTGCTATAGAACAACTCCATGATGCCATTATCCCCGTTTCACTTTTTGTTGACCCAAGCATAAAAGCCATGGAAAAGTCTAAAGAACTAGGTGCAGAAATGGTAGAACTTCATACGGGAAGCTTTGCCAATCTTTTTAACATGCTCCACTCTGCCCTTCCCTTTTCAAAACACTCCGTACAAGAGTTAGAACTTCCTAGATATAAGCTCTCTACTTTACTTGAAGAGTCCTTAGAAAACATAAAACTCTCCGCACAACATGCTAACAAACTCGGTCTTGAAGTTGCAGCAGGACATGGACTCAACTACCACAATGTGCATGAAATGATGAAAATCGAAGAGATTATAGAGTTGAACATCGGGCAAAGTATCATTGCTCGAAGTGTTTTTACAGGTCTTAAAGATGCTGTAAAAGAGATGAAAAAGTTAACCTCACGATGAAAAAACCTCGCATAGCCATCAGTGTCGGAGACCTCAATGGAGTTGGCATAGAAATAGCCCTCAAATCCCATACAGAAGTTTGTAAAATCTGCGAACCTATTTACTGCATAAGTGAAACAATGCTCAAAGCAGCGACAACACTTTTAAAAGTTGAAATTCCAAAAGATTTTCAGATATATTCGGTAGGAACAGATTTTGAAATAAAGGTAGGCATTGTTAGTAAAGATGCAGGAATATACTCCTATGATTCTTTTATGGGAGCGATACAACTCTGTGAAGCAAAAAAAACGGATGCAGTTGTGACTATGCCTATACATAAAGAAGCATGGATGTTGGCAGGCTTAGAGTACAAAGGGCATACTGATTTACTTCGGAAACATTTCCAACAAGAAGCGATTATGATGCTTGGATGCCCAGAGATGTTTGTGGCTCTTTTTACCGAACATATCCCTCTGTCTCAAGTTGCCCCTTCGATACAATACAAAAAACTCAAACAATTTTTTCTCGATTTACATCAAGATATACATGAAGAAAAAATTGCTGTTTTAGGTTTAAATCCCCATGCAGGAGATAATGGTGTTTTAGGACAAGAAGAACTTATCATCACAAAAGCCATCAAAAGTGCAAACAAAAAGATAGGCTTCGAGCAGTTTATCGGTCCTATTGTGCCTGATGTTGCCTTTACTCCACACTTTAGAAAAGGTTTTCACTACTATGTGGCAATGTATCACGACCAAGGTTTAGCACCGCTCAAAGCCCTCTACTTCGATGAGAGTGTAAACATTTCACTCAACTTACCCATCATTCGAACATCTGTTGATCACGGTACAGCATTTGACATCGCGTATCAAGGCAAAGCAAAAACATTGAGCTATCTCAATGCTATAAAATCAGCCATATCTTTCATTTAGCTAAACGATAATTATTTTCTTTTAAGAATCAACTGTTATAATTTCACTCAACAAAAGATAATTTTTATCTTTTAATATATTTTATAAGGAATAAAAATGAAAATATTATTAAGCATAACATTGGCTACTTCGTTATTAACAGCAAGTTCTTTACGAGAGGATGCAAAGAATGCAGGTTTATCCCCTATTCCAGCATCACAAACAGCACTTTTAAAGCTCATAGACAATCCAAAAAATCCGCTTACAAAAGAAAAAATAGCATTAGGAAAAAAGCTCTACTTTGACCCTCGCCTTTCTAAAAGTGAACTTATCAGCTGTAACACATGTCATAATTTATCTGAAGGTGGCGATGATGGTCTGGAAGCATCCATAGGACATAAATGGACACAAAATCCACATCATTTGAATGCACCGACTGTTTACAATGCAGTTTTTAATGACTCTCAATTTTGGGATGGTCGTGCAAAAGATTTGGAAAAGCAAGCACAAGGTCCTATTCAAGCACATCCTGAAATGGCAGCGACAAAAACTCATGTTGTAAATGTCGTCACATCTATGCCTGCTTATGTAAATTCATTTCAAAAAGCTTATGGAAAAGATGTCAAAATATCCTTTGAAAAAGTAACCGATACTATTGGCTTGTTTGAGAGAACACTTGTAACACCTGCTCCTTATGATGACTTTTTAAATGGACAAGATAACGCGCTTTCTCAAGCGCAAAAGAAAGGTCTCAAAACTTTCATTACCCTCGGTTGTGCAAGTTGTCATACAGGTGTTGGACTTGGTGGAAGCATGAATGCAATCAACATTACTGGAACTTACAAATATATGAATGTTGGTGATTTCAAGGGTGATAAAAACGGTTTGGTAAAAGTACCTACTCTAAGAAACATCGCACAAACAGCCCCTTATTTTCATAATGGAAAAATCTGGAATCTAAAAACAGCCATTCAAGAAATGGGAAGAATCCAACTTGGGGTGAAAATCAACGAGGAACAAACGAAAAGTATTGAGACATTTTTACATGCTCTTACAGGCAGAAAACCACTTTTAAATCTTCCTTTATTACCAGAGTCAACACAAAAAACTCCAAAACCTGAGTTAAATTAATTTAACTCGATAATCTTACTCTCTGGTCTTGTCAAGGAGTGCAGCACCTCTTGTTGCACTTCAGGGTCGAGTTTTCCACTTGCTGCAAGTTCTAAGATTTTTTGAATTCTTTGTTCTTTAAGTTCTTTTTCTTTAAGTTCAAGTTCATGATTGCGTCTATGTTCCTCTAACTGTGCTTTGACTTCTAAGCTCTTACGTTTATGTTGGTACCATAAGAAAATACCTAAAAGAAGAACACCAATCAGTCCAATAGCAATATAAAGATTATTATCACTCTGTTTTTCTTTTGTTTGTTTATCCATTTGACTCACAACTTGTTGCGTTTGCCCTTTGATTTGTGCGATGCTGATAGCTTTTTTTGACTCTATCTTCGCGACAGCGAGTTTTGATTCTGCTTGAATTTTTGCAAGTTCTATTTTATTTTTTCTTCCCAGTGCATTATCTTTTGCTTTAAAAGCAATAGAATTTACATTTGTACCTTGATGTCCACCCATAATATAAGGCTTTTGATGGCTATTTTCTCCACAAGCACTCAAAAAGAGTGTTCCTAGAATCAACAAAGAAGTTATCATGATATGTTTCATTTATGTTACCTATTTTTTCAAATTATATCTTTTTTTAGCAAACTCAAGGCACCTTTATAGATAGGTTCATCTATAAAACCATACTCTTCATCTACAAACCCACTTATCCCCTCTGATTGGTGCATTTCAAAAAGCTTTATGATATGCTTTGCTCGTGTACGTTCTTTTTCTGTATCAACAAACATTGTGTTGACAAGTTTTACCTGTGCAGGAGAGATACATCCTTTCGCACTAAAACCCATACTTTTTTCAAGGGTGAGCCATGCTTGAAATGTCTCCATATCTTTATACTCTTGAAATATAAAGGAGACAGGTTTCACACCAAGAGAGAGTGTCGTGATGAGAAAATGCGAAAGCATATAATGCAATGTTGGGTTGTGAATATCTATAAGTGATTGGGAGAGTTGCATATCTGCAAACAAATCTAATATACCAAGATGAAACACCGTCACTCGCTTTCCTAGTGCCAATGTAGAGAGATTTTTCCAAGCATCAGCTGTTTCTATAGAGAGATGAAGTTCTATCTCATCGTTGAGCAAATGTAAAACAGCATTTACTTCTTCTTTTGTTTTAATCTTCGGTACTCGGATAGCGTCTGGCATAAACTGGTTCAGATAAGTAATCTCCTCAAATCCCCCTTCATCAAGGCTGTTGACACGTACGACAAGCTTTTTATCACTTTTGGTATGTTGTGTCAAGAAAAAAGCACATAAAACAAGCGCAAAAGGTTTCTCTTCTTTACTCACCCCATCTTCAAGATTCAGCATAATACAATCAGCTTCAAGTGTGGCTATCTTTTTAAGGTGTTCAAGTTTATGACAAGAGAGCATCAGCACAGATTTAAAATCATTGCGTTTGTTAATCTCTCGAAACTTTGGTTTTGCGAAAGCATTAAGGGCTTTTAAGTCGCGTTTTTTATAGGTTTGTTCAATTTTTTCGAGCATTTTTTCTCTTTTTGTATTGAGGATGAAGGTATAAGTAAAGGGCTGCTATCTCTTTTTCTGTTAAATAGTAACGAGGCATTCCATCTTTTCGTGAGTTTAAGGCTTCAAAAAATGCAGATAAACTGATGTTATCTATACGAGGTGCAGTAAAGCTACGTTGCTTTCCTTTGTGTTTATAGCGTGCAATCAACTTGCCTTCACCATGTTCACCATGACATAATTGACACCCTATCCCACGAGGATTTTTATAAAACTGCGAAGCATACTCTAAGGGCGTAATGAAATCACTTCTTCCAAAAAGTACAAAAGGAAACAGTAACAAAAACAAATATTGCATGAGAAGAAACCTTTTATAATTATAATAGTATAATATCTAAAATTACATTTATAGGCTTTAAATGCACAAGATAATTTTCATATTTTTCTTCTTCTTTTCTTCTTTTTTATTTGCACAAGAGACTCTGCTTATCAAGCAATCAAAAACTCCTTACTCTTTAGGAAAACAAACAAGCTACTTTGTCGATACAAGCGATAGTTTAACACTCTCAGAAGTACGAAAAAAAACTTTTACACCCTACACAAAAGAGATTCTTAGCTTTGGGTTTTTACAAGCAACCCATTGGTTTAAATTTCAATTTACATTCGATACTGCTGTTGATGGTTCACAATGGTGGTTAGACATTAACTATCCTCTTTTAAATTATGTTGATGTCTATACCTTTGACACAGAGAATAAACTTTTATTTCATAAGAAAAATGGTAATCTCGTAGCACAGTCGCATAAAGATATAAAATCCAATAGAATTCTTTTTTCTTTACCGAATAAATGCCATACATTATATACTGTATATATAAGAGTTAAAACCTCTGGTTCTATGCTTGTACCTCTTAATATAATGTCTACAAAAACACTTGTGAGAGCAATTCATTTCAATCAAACACTTTCTGGACTCTATTATGGAATTTTAGCGATTCTAATTTTATATAGTACTATTACCTTTATTTACACAAGAGAAAAAATTTATTTACTATATATCACATTTATCATCTCTTATGCTTTATGGCAACTCTCTTATGATGGCTTAGGCGCTTACTATTTTTGGACAGATAGTTACTGGATGATTGCTAAAGGAACTGCATTTCTTATTTATAGTTCAACTGTGATGCTCATTATATTTAGTCAATCACTCTTGCAATCATCCATCCGTATTTCAAGGTACAATAGTGTTATTTTAAACCCTCTCAAATATATCGCCATTGTAGGACTCTTAGCCTCTGTTCTTTTTCCTTATAAATATACCATTATTGGGGGAGCTATTTTAGGTGTCGTCTCGCCAATGGCTCTTTTTTTAGGTGGTATTTTGGTTATGAGACAAGGCTATGCGAACATACGATTTTTTGTTATAGGATGGGGGTTTTTTCTCATAGCAACTGCTCTTTTTGCTTTAAGTAAATTCAATCTTCTCCATGGCTTTACCATTATGAAGTATGGACAGCAAATTGGTTCTGTTGTAGATTTAGTCTTTCTTGCTATTGCACTTGCTTTTAGATTTAAACAGTATCAAGATGAATATACACACATTTTAGAAAAACAAGTCCAAGAAGCGCTCATCAAAGAAAGAGCGAAAGATAGATTACTCATAGAACAATCCAAACTCGCCTCTATGGGTGAAATGATGGAACAGATTGCCCATCAATGGCGCCAACCACTCAACACCATAGGACTTATCAATCAAGATATCTACTTTAAACAAAAATTAAGTACCTTAAAAGATGAAGATTTTGACAAGTTTCATGAGCAAATAGATACAAATATTGCCTATCTTTCAGACACGATTAATAATTTTAGAATGTATTACCAAAGAAATCAAGAAAAAGAGACATATGCACTTGATGATGCTCTGACAACGGTTATTCATATAACAGAAGCAACTTTTAAATTTTATCGTATTAGCATAGAACTACATAAAGATGCCAATGCTATCGTACATACGATTAAAAGTGATATTTTTCAAGTATTTTTAAACATCCTTAACAATGCAAAAGATGCCTTTTTAGAAAATCAAATTGAGAACCAAATCATTACTATTACTATTACTACAGATACTCATAATGCTTATGTAAACATTGCTGATAATGCTGGAGGTATTTCACCTGCATTTATAGACAATATCTTTGACTCCTATTTTTCTACCAAATCAAAAGATATAGGAACAGGTATTGGTTTGTATATGGCAAAAACAATTATTGAAACAAATATGCAAGGAAAATTGAGTGTCTCAAATAAAGGGAATGGGGCTTGCTTTGTTGTACAACTACCATTATCTTTACAATAACTTGCTATAATAACAAAAATAATTTAAGTAGAGGTTCGTATGCAGATTCTTGATGGTAAAGCACTTTCACAAAAAATAGAAGGAAAAGTAAAGCAAGGTGTTGCTGTACTTAAAGAGGAGACTTCTCGTACTCCTGGTTTAGCAGTTATTCTTGTAGGACAAGACCCTGCAAGTTCTGCTTATGTAAACATGAAAAAGAAAGCGTGTGATAGAGTTGGATTTTACTCTGTAAGTCACGAAATGCCAGAGGATATCTCGCAAGATGCCATTGAAAATACAATCTCTATGATGAATAAAAATCCAAATATTGATGGTATTTTGGTGCAACTTCCCCTCCCTCCTCAAATTGACACTACAAAAATTTTAGAGTTGGTAGACCCAGCAAAAGATGTAGATGGTTTTCACCCCTTTAATGTAGGTCGTTTAGTAACAAACCTTGATGGTTTTGTGCCTTGTACTCCTCTTGGTGTCATGGAACTTTTGGCAGAATACGACATCAATGTAAAGGGAAAAAACTGTGTCATCGTCGGGGCTTCTAACATCGTTGGAAAACCTATGGCAGCCCTCCTTTTAAATGCAGAAGCAACTGTTGAGGTATGTCACATACATACTGATGACTTGAAAAAACACACACTTAATGCAGATATGATTTTTGTAGGGGTTGGTGTGATTAATCTTATCACAGAAGATATGGTGAAAGATGATGTTGTTATCGTAGACATTGGAGTAAGTCGTACACCAGAGGGCAAACTTGTTGGAGATGTCGACTTTGAAAATGTGAGTAAAAAAAGCTCTTACATTACGCCAAGCCCAGGGGGTGTTGGTCCTATGACGATTGCAATGCTTTTAAGTAACACACTCAAAGCAGCACAGCTCAATACAATGGATAAAAATTAATGCTAGAAAATTTAAAAAAACTCTATAAATTTTCCAACTCATGGACAGGAACTGTTGTTATTGTTCTTTTTGTTATCTTTTTTATAGCACAGGCTTTTAGAATTCCGAGTGGCAGTATGAAAGACTCTCTCCTCGTAGGCGATCATCTTTTTGCGAAAAAATTTGCATATGGTATTTCTATGCCACACATTCCTTTTTTAGAAGTTTCTATCATGCCATGGAGTGATAAACTCCGTTTGTTAGATGGAGACACTCCAAAACGCGGAGATATCGTTATCTTTCGCTATCCAGGAAATATCAAACAGCATTTTGTAAAACGCTGTGTTGCTTTACCAGGGGATGAACTTTTTGTTGCAAAAAAGAACTTATTTGTTCACTTTAAAGAGGGAAATGAGTGGATTAAAGAACATTATAAAAACTTTGATATTGCTATCTTAGATGGTAAACTATGGGTTAAAAATCCTTATATGAAAAAACATCCAGGAATTCACCATGATGACAAAATTGTCAATAATGGTCGCTACCCACTTCAACTTTTTTATTTTAATCCAGTAAAAGTGGAAAAAGACCACTACTTTATGATGGGAGATAACCGTGACCACTCAAACGATAGCCGTTTTTGGGGTTCTGTCCCTTACGACAACATTGAAGGAACTCCTTGGTTTATCTACTTTTCTATCGATAAAAACTGGGAAATCAGATGGGATAGAATGGGGAAAACACCTACAGACTTAGAAGCTTCACCTTATATCGACAAGGCAAGAGAAGAACGCATAAGAACAGATAAAGATTACCATGGAATCTCTTGATATACTGAAAATTTTTGCTTCTGTTTTAGCACTTGCTATTGCCGTTATCGGGCATGAAATCATGCACGGTTGGGTTGCTTATATGTATGGAGATATGACTGCTAAAAATGCTGGCAGACTTACCATCAATCCACTCTCTCATGTTGATTTAGTGGGAACAATTATAGTGCCTTTGAGTATGTATTTTATCCCTATGCTTTTAGGTGCGAGTAGTGGCTTTTTGTTTGGTTGGGCAAAACCTGTTCCTATCAACACAGCAACCGTCATACATAAAGGCGGATACAATGCAGCAATGCAAGTTGATTTGGCAGGAATAGTTTATAACTTTACCTTAGCAGCATTTGCTTCTATTGGTGTTGTTGCTATGGCACAACCAACAAGTGCAGATAGTATGCTATATATTTTCATCTATCTTTTAGTGTTTCAACTTCTAATCATTAATGTCGTCCTTGGAGTTTTTAACCTTCTCCCAGTACCACAATTTGATGGTGCTCATTTTTTAATGCATTTAGCTCTCAAATACAAGATAAATTCTATCGCAGAATTCTTTTATAAAAATGAGAGATATGGTATGATTATTGTCGTAATTATTATTATGACACCACTCAAAGAGTATCTCTTGTTTTTACCCGTACAAACCATACTTAACTTACTTATATCATAAAGGAAAAAAATGAAATTTTACATCGGAACTGACCATGCAGGCATTGAACTTAAAAACTATACAGTCGAACTTTTAAAGACAAAAGGGCATGAAGTAATAGACTTAGGGCCTTTTGACACAACTCGTGTAGATTATCCTGACTATGCGCACAAGGTAGCTACTTCTGTTTTAGAAGATAGTGGAACACAAGGTGTCTTGATTTGTGGGTCTGGTATAGGTATGAGTATGGCTGCAAACCGTCATGTAGGCATTCGTGCAGCGCTTTGCCATGATGCTTATACTGCGACAGTGGCTCGTGGACATAATGATGCAAATATCTTATGTTTTGGTGAACGCATCGTTGGAAAAGGTGTTGCTGAGTCTATTGTAGATGCTTGGCTTGCAAGTAGTTTTGACGGTGGTCGTCACTGTGGTCGAGTAGAAAAAATAGAGGGATAACATATGTTTTGGGAATGGTCATTACTGACTATACTTTCTATTATAGCTATCTATTTATTTGTGAAGATGTACTATTTTAAAAGTATTACCAATAAAGAACAAAGAAGTAATGAACTTATGAAACTCACGTTGCAAGAAGCTGAGATTCTCATCCGAAAGTACCAAATCCAACTCCAACGTGCTTTAGGAAATGTTGATATTTTAAGTGATGAACTCACAAAACTAAGAAATGAACTGAAAGTACTCAAGGGACGTAACTCAAAACACAGACAAGAAACAGACAGACTCAATGGCAAAATCAAAGCGCTTGAAAGTCGTATAGATGCACTACTATAGAAGGAAAAAAGATGACACTTAGCAATGATGATAGAAAAATAATTGAAAACTCCATACGAGATATAAAAGATTTTCCAAAAGAAGGAATTGTCTTTAAAGATATAACCACACTTTTAAATGACAAAAAAGCCTATGGAATTTTGATGCAACATCTCCATGATAGATATAAATCTTACAATCTTGACTACATAGCAGGGATAGATGCTCGAGGTTTTATATTTGGAGCAGCTTTAGCACAAATGCTCGGTCTAGGCTTTGTTCCTATTCGTAAAAAAGGTAAACTTCCTTACACAACTATAAGCGAGAAATATGCTTTAGAGTATGGAGTAGATGAGATAGAAGTTCACATAGATGCATTTGGTGAAGAAAAAGGGGCTAAGGTCCTTATCATAGATGACCTCATAGCTACAGGCGGCACAGCAAATGCAGCGGCAACACTTGTCAATCAAACAGGAGCAGAATGTGTTGAGTGTTGTTTCATTATAGGACTTACTTTTTTAGATGGGATTGAAAAGTTAGAAGAGAAAACAGAAGTATATTCACTTATAGAGGTTGATTAATGTATATTCCAAAACCAAGTAAATTTGACCCTGATGAAAATGGACACTTCGGTATCTTTGGTGGGCGTTATGTTCCAGAGACATTGATGCCAGCACTACTTCAACTTAAAGACGAGTATGACAAAATTCGTTTTGATAAAGATTTTTGGGAAGAGGTACACTACTATCTTAAAGATTATGTCGGTCGCCCTAGTCCACTCTACTATGCAAAAAATATATCTGAAGAACTTGGTGCAAAAATCTACTTCAAACGTGAGGATTTAAACCATACAGGGGCGCATAAAGTAAACAATGTCATTGCTCAAGGACTCATGGCTAAACGCCTTGGCTATAAAAAAGTAATCGCTGAAACGGGTGCAGGACAACATGGTGTGGCTACCGCTACTATTGCAGCACTTCTTGGTTTAGAATGTGAAGTTTTTATGGGGGCTAAAGATGTAGAACGTCAAGAGTTAAATGTCTTTCGTATGAAACTCCTTGGGGCAAAGGTAAACTCTGTTGAGAGTGGGAGTAGAACACTCAAAGATGCTATGAATGATGCTATTCGCCATTGGGTAACCAATGCTCGTGATACATTTTATATCATCGGGACAGTCGCAGGTCCACACCCCTACCCTATGATGGTACGAGATTTTCAAGCTATTATTGGTTGGGAAGCACGCGCACAAATCTTAGAAAAAGAAGATAGACTTCCCGACCATGTCATCGCTTGTATCGGTGGAGGGAGTAATGCAATAGGAATGTTCCAACACTTTTTAGAAGATGAATCTGTTGAGTGTATCGGCATTGAAGCGGGTGGACTCGGAGTTGAAACAGACAAACATGGTTGTTCTCTTGACAAAGGCCGTCCAGGTGTTTTACATGGTCAGATGTCTTATCTTCTTCAAGATGAAGATGGACAGATTTTAGAAGCACACTCTATTTCTGCTGGGCTTGATTACCCAGGAATAGGACCAGAACATGCCTTTCATAAAGACAATAAAAGTGTAAGTTATGACAACATCACAGACCAAGAAGCACTTGATGCATTTGTATGGCTCTCTCGTAAAGAGGGGATTATTCCTGCATTTGAATCATCTCATGCAGTTGCTTATCTAAAAAAACTACCAGATATAAAAGATAAACTCATTATTGTCAATATCTCAGGACGTGGCGATAAAGATATGATTCAAGCAAAAGATATATTGCATTTTGACTAATCAAAAGATAATCTTCACCGATCTCGATGGGACACTTACCCTTCGAGATAGCTACCATATTTTTATTTTTCACCATTTGACACTTGCACTTGTTTTAAAAAATGCTTTGGGATTAAGTAAAATTGGATTGGGCTATATTTTTGGAAAAATTTCGAAGGAACAAGTCAAGCGCAAAACATTTAAAATGTTTTTCACAGACTATGAAACAGCACAAAACTTAGATGCTTTTGTCCGTAAAATCCCATGGAACAAACCTGTTCGTGAGATTGTCGATGCGAAAAAAGAAGAGGGATATAAAGTAATCTTAGTAAGTGCTTCACCTGATGTTTATTTACCAGCCATTACAGAATATCTTGGATATGATGGGTTTTTAGCTACAAAAACAGTACGAAATACTCAAAAACTACAAGGCGAATTTGATGGAGCTGTTTGTAATTTTGAAGAAAAAACAAAACGTATTCAAGAGTACTTAGCAGGAGAAAAACCTACACATACGCTCTCTTTTGGAAATTCAAAAGGGGATTATCCTATGCTAGAGTTTTGTGATGAAGCCTACTTTGTTAAAAAATCAAAAATCAAAATTTTTAAAAGCTAGGCAAGCGCATGTTTAAGACTCTTACAATATTTCTCAGTCTATTCATAAGCATCCTCTTTTTTGGATGTTCCGCCCCACTTCCCTCTCCTGTTCATATTGAAAAAACAGCTAAACAAGTCAGTTACCTTAGAGATGTAAAACCTATTTTAGACAAACGCTGTGTCCCATGTCACTCTTGCTACAACTCTCCATGTCAAGCAAAATATAGCTCTTTTGAAGGTATTGATCGCGGTGCAAGTAAGTTAAAAGTTTACAATGCCCTCCGTTTAAAGGCGATGACACCAACACGACTTTTTATAGATGCTAAAAATACACAAGAGTGGCATCAAAAAAGTTTTTTCTCTTTAACAAAGAATTTTGACACAAATACAAGTTATAATAGTTCTATCATGATACATATGTTACATGATAAAAAATCACATCCTAAAATAATAGGCTCATATAGACCAGAAACAGATAAGCTCATTTGTCCCAAAAATTTACAAGAAATGGGTGAATATCTCAAAGAAAAGCCAAATCATGGCATGCCATATGGTATGCCAGCAGTTAAAGACAAAGAGTATAATACACTTACACAATGGCTCGCACAAGGTGCAAAAGGACCAACGCTAAAAGAACAAAAAAAACTTACAAGTCCAAGTAAATTAGCACAAATCCAAATCAAAAAATGGGAACAATTTTTCAATATAAACGATGCAAAACACATCATGACTGCACGCTATCTTTACGAGCATCTTTTTTTAGCACACTGGCATTTTACAACAACAAGAAATAGGGAATTTTTTAGATTGGTTCGCTCGCGTACAGCAGCCCCACAAGCCATTGATGAAATAGCTTCTGTCCGTCCTTTTGATAACCCAAACATAGATAAATTTTACTATAGACTCCAAAAGATTCATAGTACAATAGTCCACAAAACCCACATGCTTCTTGAGTTTAATGATACAAAATTAGAAAGATTTAAAGAACTTTTTATTCAAGAAAAGTGGCTACAAAAACCACATGTCATAGGCTATAAAATAAAAAACAATACAAATCCTTTTCTTGTTTTTTCGCAAATTCCTCCAAAAATTCGCTATCAATTTTTACTTGATAATGCCCAATTTACTGTTATGACTTTTATCCGTGGTCCTGTTTGTCGTGGACAAATTGCACTCAATGTGATTCATGATCACTTTTGGGTAATGTTTCAAGATCCAAATTTTGATATTTCTGTACTTCACCCAGAATTTCTACTTCATCAGTCATCCAATCTTGCTATGCCGATTGCAACAACAACACAAGATTTATTGGCTACTTTTAGTGATAAGTACAGACATAAATCAGCAAACTTTTTTAAAGATAAAGAAGCTTTAATCCGTCAGGAATTTCCTCAAGGTCAAGGCTATGAAGCAATATGGAAAGGTAATAATAATCTTGACACTCCTCTCTTAACTATCTATAGACATTTTGATAGTGCTTCAGTACATAAAGGTGTTGTGGGAAGACTTCCCAGAACTATGTGGGTTATCGATTACCCACAATTTGAAAGAATATATTACTCATTAGTTGCAGGATATGATGTCTTTGGTAATGTCTCTCATCAAACAAATATACGAAGATACATGGACTTTTTACGTATCGAAGGGGAGTTGAATTTTCTCAGTTTTATGCCAAAAAATAGACGTTTACAAATGTTTAAATCATGGTATTTACAAGATGATGATGTACAAGATTTAGAAAAATTTAGTATCTCTAAAAATACGCAGAAAATTAAATATAAAACAAAATATCCAAAAAGTGAATTTATAGAAAATCTTGTCAAACAGCATATTTTAAAAAGCACTCACATACATTTTGATACTTTGAATTATTATAATGAGTATCAAATCCCTCCACATATGCCATCCAAATTTCAAACAATAGGTGAAATAAAGCAAGCAGCAAAATCCCTCACAGCACCAGGAACAAGTTTTATTCAGTTTGTAACCGACCATGATGTCAATACTCTGAGAGTAAGGGTTATTTTAAAAAACAAAACAAGCAGAGTTTTTACTCTTGTGATTAACAGATGGCATGATAATGTCAACTCACTTTTTAGTGAAGAGAGTATGCTAAATCCTCATTTAGATACATTAGATTTTATTGAAGGTTCTGTCGGTTCTTATCCTAATGCTTTTTTAGTTGTACATACTCAGGACCTTGCAGATTTTTTTGACATTCTTCAAAACTTTAATGGAGATGCGTATTATAAAAAAAGATTGCAAAAGTACTGGATAGGAAGAGAAAATAAAAAGTTTTGGACAACATATGACTGGTTCCAAAACTATTTCAATCAAACAGAGCCAATCAAATCAGGTTTATATGATTTGAATCGCTACTATCATAACTAAATAAACTCAGTTGTAAGTGAGGGTGGTCGAGCAATAATTGCACTATCATCTTTTATGATGATAGGTCGTTCTATAAGCTTTGGATTAGTTAGCATTGCCTCAATGAGTTTTGTATCATCATCCTCATTTTTCAAATCAAGTTCTTTGTAGATTGCCTCTTTTGTTCGCATGATTTCTCTAGGACGAAGGGACATCTTTTTTAAAACGGCTTCTAAAGTTTCTCTTGATGGATTCTCATCCAAATACTTTACTATTTCAAATTCTTTTCCACTCTCTTCTAAAAGATTCAGTGCTTCACGAGATTTTGAACATCTTGGGTTGTGCCATATAGTTAGTTTACTCATAATTTTCCTTATAGTTTATAATTTTTTCGCATAGCGTGCAAAAAATCTTGCAGGGCTAATTCTATCACTTATCACTTTACCTTGCAAGATATACTCTCTTAAATTTTTTGCTAAGTAGGGGGCTAAAACAAAACCATACCCTCCACTTCCATTTATCATAGTGAGATTTGGATAGTAATCATAAGCTTGAAAATCTGGTTTTTTTGTTTTAAATCTTATAGCAGTATTTTTGAGTGTTTCTTGAGACATCACAAGTCTCCCCACTAAAGGCATATAGTCAAAAGAGCCAGAACGCAATCCCATATAGTCTTTCTCTATTGTAATATTATCTAATTTTAAAGTTTGCAAGGCTTTTTCTAAAAGTTCTGCCCTACCCTTTTGTATATCGTAGATTTGTTTCGATGTCTGTGGATGGTAATTGACATCATGGGTTGCACCAATGGCAATCTTACCATTGTCACTTGCTGAGATGGAAACAAACTGATGTAAAGAGTGGCTATTTTGTGTGCTTGTTCTTACATCTATACGATGTCCCCAAACTCCACGAAGCTTTATATATGGTTCTTTGATAAGTTTTTCATAAGCACCCGTAGCAAGTACTACTTCTTTCGCTGAATATTCCTCATCTATCATCCAATAATCATCTTGAAAAAAAAGATTTTTAACTTCATGTTGTTTGTAGTCTGCACTTTTTGCCATTGCTTGACAGAGTAACTCTGCATACACTAAACCTGCATTTATAGAGACAGTCTCCTTTTCTTGTGCCTCTGTTGTTAAAGTATCTAAAAGATTTTGTGAAGGAGTGAGGAGTTCAAGAGTACTTTTCTGTTTATAGATTTGTAAACTCTTTGCATCTACTTCATTTTGTGCGATATGTAGCAAAGGAGCATTTTTTATAAGATGAGGAAAATGTTTGTTATAGTACTGCATACTATACTCAAATGCGTCATGCAAAAGTTCTTTTAACTCGCCTGCTTTTGAAAACTTAGGAGAGATAAAAGCCCCAGCGGCACCACTACCACCACCTGCAATTTTTTGCATATCTAAAAGCAAGACTTTTTTCCCTGCTTGTGTAAACTCGTAGGCTACACTACATCCATTGATTCCAGCCCCGATGATAGCGATGTCATACAAAGGCTAAACACTAACCTCTTTAATATCTGCAATTTTTAAAATACTTTTATAAATACTTGCTACTAAAGATTTACGATTATTTTTTACCGCTTCATCTT
Source organism: Sulfurimonas sp. (assembly GCA_027019335.1). GTDB lineage: Bacteria > Campylobacterota > Campylobacteria > Campylobacterales > Sulfurimonadaceae > Sulfurimonas. The sequence goes on from JALUWV010000113.1 coordinate 24,107, forward strand.
CTGCATTTACCATTACATTTGTAAAGAAATCATCAAGTTGTGGTTTGAGTCCAAGAAGGGCATCAAGCTCTAGTTCAAAACTCTCATAGTTGTTCGCAATAACTGCATTATATTCACTAAAGAGTGTTTTTTCGGCTGCTTCTTGCAGTAAAGTGTCATCTACAATTAAATCTGCATTGAGGTCGATATCTTTTGTAATATTTGCAACACGTTTAAAAGTAGAGCTTACTTCATCGAAACCTTCTGAAGTCACGAGATTATTTAAAGCTTCTATTTTTTGTCCTAAAGCAAGTAACTCTCGTTCCCCTGAAGCAAGGACTGCTTCTATGACGGACGGATTTACTTTATAGTAACGCTTGAGACGTTCAAGTATAAAAGCTTCTAATTTTTTCAAATCTATTGCATCATAGTTTGTAGCAAGTATTTGCATCGTTCTTATAATATCAAATGAAAAATTGTACTCATTGACAATTCTCATAATCCCATTGACTGCACGACGCAGGGCAAAAGGGTCACGAGAACCTGTCGGAATTTGGTTAACACTAAAGAGTCCAAGCAGCGTATCAAGTTTGATACTCATAGCAACGATAGCGCTTAAAGGTGTTGATGGTAAAGCACTCTCTTCACCATCTGGAAGATACTGCTCAGTGATACATCTAGCTACAGCATCACTTTCACCCTGCTCTTTTGCATAGTACCCACCCATAAGACCTTGTAGCTCTGTAAATTCATATACCATTTCACTCATCAAGTCTGCTTTTGCTAAATCTACAGCACGAGTAAGGTCTTTTTTATTGGCATCAATTTTATAGAGTTCAAAAAGAGTTTCAGCTATAACTGATTCACGTTTGATTTTATCTGCAATGCTTCCAAGCCCTTTAAAAAAGGCTACTTTTTCAAGTCCTTGAGTATTTAGTCCATTTTTTAAATCATTATCCCAAAAGAAAAGACCATCTGCTAAACGCGGTCGAAGCACTCGCTCATTTCCTGAAATAACTTGAGAAAAATCATCCGTTAAAGCATTGGAAACAACGACAAACTTGTTAATGAGTTTGCCATCTTTAAAGACAGGAAAATAACGTTGATGCTCTTTCATAGAAGTGATAATCACTTCAGGAGGTAATCGTAAAAATTCTTCATCAAAAGAGCCTAAAAGTGCTGTAGGATTTTCAGTAATCGCAACAACTTCTTCAAAAAGTTCTTCATCTACTTCAATTTTGAGTCCATTTTCACTTTCTATAGCTTTAAAATCAGCCATAATCTTTTCTGCTCTTGTATCTGGAAAAAGAGTGACACCACCAGCTTTAAGGACTTCAAAATAATCTTTTGCACCGTCAATACTTACTCTATCAAAGTTTGCAATACGGTGTACAAAAGTACTTTTATGTGACTCTACACCAAAGAGAGTCATAGGAACAATGCCATCTTCTAAAAGAACATTAACCCAGCGAATAGGACGAATAAAACTCTCTTGTAGACTTCCCCAACGCATAGATTTTCCAAAATCCAAAGACTTTATCCATTGCTCTATAATCTCAGGTAAAAGTTCTACTGACTCTTTACCCTTCACATCTTTTTTGTAGTAAAGAACCTCTTTTGCCCCTTTTTGTATACTGCTAAGTGCATCTAGTGTCACTCCACATTTTTTCGCAAATCCATGGGCTGCAGGTGTTGGTTCCCCATCTTTATAAGCTACTGCTAAAGGTGCACCAAAAAATTCTTCTACACTATCTGCTTGACATGAAGCAAACTCTCTATGCCAAATAACTAAACGACGAGGTGTATAGTAAAACTCAAATTCACCTAAAAGTGAATATTTTTCTAAAATATCACTATATTTTTTTGTAATATTTTTCATCTCTTTTAAAAGTGGAACGGCAGGAAGTTCTTCTACACCGATTTCAATAAGTAGTGGTTTTAGCATGTTTATACTCTTTGTATTATAATTATTGCGATTTTACCCCTTTTTTGGTTAAGAAGTGATTAAGGGTTTTAAAAATGTTGTCTTGAATTCTTTTTCATAAATCTCTTATGCTATAATTACACTCATATCTACAAGAAGGTTATTTTCGTGCAACAAACTCCATGCCCTACTCAAAAATTTATACTCAAACTTTTTCCAGAAATCATGATAAAAGGCTCTTCTGCTAAACGCCAAATGGTGGGTCAGCTTTATACAAACCTTATAACTATCTTAGGTAAGATAGATTCTGAGATTCATGTGAAAAAGTTTTCAGATAAGATGGAGGTTGTTTCACCGCTGAGTGTTGTAAATAAAGTAAGACAAAAACTTTTAGATACTTCAGGCATAGAACAGATTTTGGAAGCTTTACAGTTTGATAATATGGACTCTTTAGAGAAGATAAAAGAAAAAGTAGGTGAACTTGTTATTGACTCTTTAAAAGAGAAGACTTTTGTAGTCAGAGCTAAACGCACAGGAAGACATAACTTTAATTCTGTGGAGTTAGAAAGAACTGTAGGTGGCTACTTACTAGCACATTCTGATGCAAAAAAAGTTGATCTTAAAAACCCTGAAGTTACTGTACGAATGGAACTTGTAGAACATCAGCTCAACATCATTACAAAACATTATAAAGGTTTAAGTGGCTTCCCTATAGGAACACAAGGGGATATCCTCTCTTTAATGTCAGGAGGTTTTGACTCGACTGTGGCTTCTTACCTTACTATGAAACGCGGGATTAAAACACATTTCGTATTTTTTAATCTTGGTGGCAATGCACATGAGATAGGTGTAAAACAAG
>JALUWV010000114.1 GCA_027019335.1 Sulfurimonas sp.
AAAACGGCTATAAGCGAAAGAAATACAACAAATGTGATCAAAAGTAGTATCGGATTTATATCTAACATAGCACCTCCTAAAAGTTGCGCCATTATACTACTTTTAAATTGAAAGGATAGTTAAACTATATTAAAAAGATGAAAGAATTTTAAGAAAACCAGTTCAGCATATTTTCTATTTGGTCTTCGTCCTCAAATTCGATAATAAATTTATTGTTATTTATCTTTGCTTGAAAGCCTAAATCACTAAATTTTTGCTGGAGTAATGAAAAATCATATTTTGGAGATGCTTCTTCTTTTTTGAAAGGAGTTTTTTTGACTTTCATACTTTTTATCATTGCTTCAACTTCACGAACACTTAACTTTTGTCCGACGATAGAGTTTACAACAAGTTCTTGTTCTTTCTCATCTAAACCTATCAGTACTTTAGCATGCCCAGCACTAATCTTTTTCTCGACTAAAGCTTTTTGTGTATTTGAAGAGAGTTGCAATAATCTTATAGTATTTGTAATATGTGTTCTACTTTTATGTATCAGGACAGAGAGTTCTTCGTGTGTATGATTATGGAGTTTAAGGAGTTCTTGATAGGCAAATGCCAATTCAACAGAGTTTAATTCTTCTCTTTGAATATTTTCAATCAATGCAAATTGACGCATTTTTTCATCATTACTATTAAGAACTATCGCACGGATATACTTGAGTTTAGCAAGTTTACTTGCTCGAAGTCTTCTTTCTCCTGCAATGAGGATATAACCTTCTATCTCTTCTTTAACTATAATTGGCTGTAAAAGACCATCATTTTTAATCGATTCAGACAATTCATGTAAAGATTCATCACTAAAGTTTTTTCTAGGCTGGAATGGGTTTGGCGCAATATCTTGGAGTGCAATTTCTAAAATTGCATCTTTTTGGCTTCCTTCATTTTCATAAGCTTCATCCATCTCTCCCAAAAGAGCATCAAGCCCTCTTCCTAACTTCATACTCTTCACCTGTTTGTGTCCTTTATTTGATAATAGCTTGAGCTAAATTTTGGTAAGCAATTGAACCACTTGATTTTACATCGTATAAAATTGCAGGTTTTCCAAATGATGGAGATTCTGCAAGTCTTACATTTCTTGGCACAACGATGTATTCATCTTCTTCATTTTTAAAAAGTTTTGTTTTAAAATGCTGTTGTAAATCTGCAAAAACTTGTTTTGAGAGATTGTTTTGTGAACTAAACATCGTCGGAACAAAACCTTTGATTGTTAGTTTTGGATTGATTGATTTTCTTACAAGTTTCACTGTATTTAAAAGTTGTGCTAAACCTTCTAGTGCGAAAAATTCACACTGTATAGGGATAAGTACAGAATTTGATGCAGAAAGTGCATTGATTGTCATAGGCCCTAATGCTGGAGGAGAATCGATGAGGATATAATCATAGTCATCCAATACATTTGCAATCGCACGTTTCATGACAAGTTCTCTCCCTTTTGCATTTTCTGTATCATAGTACTCTTTTTCAATTCCAACCAAACCTATGTTTGATGGTGCAAGATGTAATGTTGGTAAATCAGATTTTAAGATAATATCTTGAAGTTTTTTTGCACCAATTAGCACATGATAAATGTTAAACTCATAATCATTTCTATGAAAACCTAAAGAGGTTGTCGCGTTTGCTTGAGGATCGGCATCAATAAGCAGTACTTTTTTTTCAGCAACTGCCAATGATGCCGCTAAGTTTACGGCAGTTGTTGTTTTTCCAACCCCACCTTTTTGATTTGCAATTACAATTACTTCACTCATCTGAAACTATATATCCTCTCATTGTTTATACTGATTGACCCATCTTCTAAAAGCGATGCATCCCCTAATGATATTTTATTTTTTTTATTGTGTGTAGAAAAATCTTGACTCTTATAAAATTCTAGCTTATATTTGCTAAAAATCTGCTTCCATAAGAATCCTTTTTCGAGATTTAGAAAATATTTTTCTAGTAAATCTGCTTGAGAAATCACAACATCAAGTTTTGCAAAACCATCCTTTGCACTCTGGAGATTAAGACCCACACCACAAACCAAAGAGTCATTGACAACGTTGGTTATCATCCCCCCTACTTTTAAATCTTCTAAGTAAAAATCATTGGGCCATTTTAACCAAACTTTTGAATTTTGTTCTTCTAAAGTCATTTTTAAAATGTAGGCAAAGTAGATAGAAGCAGATGCAAGCTTTAAATCTTTTGGCAATGCCGATAACGGAAAAGCAAAAGATAGAAATAAATTACCTTCTAAACCTATCCAAGAATTATCTCGACTCCCTTGCCCTTGTGTTTGCATCTTTGCCACAACTGCATAAGGTGCTATAACTTCTCTCTTTTGCAATAAATTCTTTAAGTATGTTTGTGTAGAATCAATACTCTCAAGATAATCTATCGTCAAGACCCAATCTTTTTCCATTTATATATGCGATAACACTCATCTCTTTTTTTGATTGTGGTTGTACTGAGAAAATACGTACAGCACCTTTATCGCAGGAGACAACAACATTATCTTTATGAATCTCTATAATTTTTCCACTCTCTCCAAGTGCGCATTTATCTACTAATACAATTTTTTTCAACTTCATACCATTTTCGAGATATATCCCAGGCCAAGGTGTAAATGCACGATATTTATTATAAAGAGCATGGGCATCATCAAAAGAGACAAGACCATCTTTTTTACTGATTTTTTTACAGTAACTTACATCACTCTCTTTCTGTTTTCTTGGAGTATAACTATGAAAGTTTTGTAAAACATCTATCGTTAAGTCAATCGCTACTTCTGTTAATGCTTCAAATAGAGTCTCTACCATCATATCTTTTGGAACATCTAAAGAAGCTATTTTTAAAATATCTCCACTATCGAGACCCTCTTCCATAAGCATTGCTGTAACACCTGTTGTTTTATCATCATTCAGCAAAGTTTGTTGAATCGGACTTGCACCTCGATACTGTGGCAAAATAGAAGCATGAAGATTAATGCAGGGTGCATGATTTAAAATAGCTAAGGGTAAAATCTGCCCATATGCCGCTACAACTATGTAATCACACGCAATTTCTAATAACTCTGTAACGACTGCTTCATCTCGTAATCGATTTGGTTGATACACTTGTATCTCATTTTTCAGTGCCAAAGTTTTGACAACAGGAGGGGTCATAATCTTTTTACGACCAACTGGTTTATCGGGCTGAGTATAAACAGCGACAATATCCATCTCCTCAGTAGCTATCAAAGATTCTAGGATTTTTTCTGCATAATCGGGTGTACCCATAAAGATTATTTTCATTCTACATTTGCCTTTGTAAAGAGTGTACCACCTTGATGGTCTTGGTGAAGGAGGAAACTTTTGACATCACTCAAATCAAAACCACTTGCTAAAAACATATCTATACCTTCTTTGAGAAGATAGTCTGCTGCTTTGAGTTTCGTTACAATCCCACCTGTTGCAAAAACATTATGAGGTGTTGCTTCTTTTGAAAGTTCTTCTTTTGAAATTGAGTGGAGAATTTTCAAAACTTTTGCATTCTTGTTCTCTCGAGGGTCTGCATCATAGTAAGCATCAATATCTGAAAGGATGATAAGTAAATCGGCTTCAAGATGTTTTGCAATATAAGCTGAGAGTTGGTCATTATCTCCCACTTCAAGTTCTTCAGTTGCCGTTGCATCATTTTCATTGACAATAGGAATCACATTATTACTCACAAGAGTATCTACTGTATTTTTTACTCTTTGAATTTCATCATTTTTCTGTAAATTTGCAGATGTTACCAAAACCTGTGAACAGAGTAATTTATATATGGCAAATTTTTGAATATATTTTTTCATTAAAATAGGTTGTCCAAGTGAGGCAAGTGCCTGCTTGTTTTGTAAAATAGTTCTGTCAAGTTTAAGTTGTGTATAACCTGCTGAGACAGCACCTGAAGAAACCAAGATTACTTCATAATTTTCTTGAAGTTGTGCTAAAAAATCTACAAGCGCTTGCATCCGCTCCAATGCAATAGCATCTTCTTGTGTTAAAACTGCACTCCCAACTTTAACAACAATTCGCATATTAAGACTTTCTGTCTACTTGCACTAAATTAAAAAGTGCATATTTTAATGCTTCTATATTTTTACTCGTTGCGGATGAGATAGGAGCGACTAAGTACGGCTCTGTTTTATCATATCCTAAAGAAGCATCTGCCGAATCTTGTACATAAAAAGGCATTGTTGCATCAAAATTAAATTCATTTTTTTGAGAAGCTTCTAAACCAAGTAAAGACAAAAATCCATTTACAAGTTCATTGATTTCCTCAGGGGGAACAATATCAACACGAGTAAGTGCAATCGCATATTTTGAACCTGCGAGTTTTTCACTAAAAGAAGCAATCTCATTTTTAAGTACTTCTATCTGCTCTTTTAAATCTCTATACGATGCTAAATCTATCATATAAAGGAGTGTTTGTGTACGTTCAATATGACGAAGAAACTTAATTCCTAAGCCCTTACCTTCATGCGCACCACCAATAATCCCTGGTATATCTGCCATAACAAAAGACTCATAATCTCCGATATTTACTTGACCGAGTTTTGGAGTCAGTGTTGTAAATTCATAGTTTGCAATCTCTGGTGTTGCATTTGATACTGTCGAAATTAGTGTTGATTTTCCTACATTTGGAAAACCTACTAAACCAATATCTGCAATCAGTTTTAAATCAAGCTTTATCTCTCGTGTTTGTCCCTGTTCCCCAGGCTGCGCATAAGTAGGTCTTTGGTTTGTCGGACTTCTAAAGTGGTAGTTTCCTAGTCCACCTTTTCCACCTTCAAGAAATTTCTCTTCTTGCCCATCTTTGAGCATATCGAAAAGAACTTCACCACTTTCCATATCCAAGATTTGTGTTCCAGGAGGGACAATGATAAGTGTTTTTTTACCACTTTTTCCACTCATTCGAGAACCTTCACCGGGTTTTCCCTTCTCTGCTTTTATATGCATTTTTCTTTGAAATTTAGAGAGGGTATGTGTATTGTTATCACATTTAAACCAGATGTCACCACCTTTTCCACCATCTCCACCATTTGGACCACCATTTAGTACAAACTTTTCACGGCGAAACGCAACACAACCTTGTCCACCTTTTCCTGATGAGACTGTTAATTCGACACTATCTGTGAACAAGTGCTATCCTTTTCATTTTTCTTTAGCTAGTTAGTTGCTATATTAGATTTCTGAGTCAATCTCAGGAATCGATGTTTATCCGAACCCATATTTAAAAGTTTTTAATAAATTGTGAAAGAGTTTTTAACTCTGAGGAGTGGAAACTATCTGGGCAAATTGCCCAGATATGTAGAATTATGCAGCGGGTATAATAGAAACTTGTTGGCGTTTTTTATCTTTACGCTCAAAAGCAACTGTCCCTTCAATCAATGCAAAAATTGTATGATCTTTTCCCATACCAACATTTTTACCTGGGTGGATTT
>JALUWV010000115.1 GCA_027019335.1 Sulfurimonas sp.
TATACAAAAGGCAATCCAAAACACGATGTAAATATGGGAACACTCTGTCCAAAGGGATTGAGTGAACATCAGATGATAAACTCGAGTGATAGAGTCTTAGCCCCACAGATACGTAAAAATGGTCAATTTGAAGCGGTAGAGTGGGATGAGGCTTATACAAAAGTAAGTGATGAATTTAAACGCATTGCAAAAGAACATGGTGAAAAAGCAGTTTCTGTGATAGGTACAGGACAGTTTTTAACAGAAGAGTTTTATACCCTTGGTAAGTTTGTACAACTCGGACTCAAAACAAATAACTATGATGGGAACACAACACTCTGCATGGCATCTGCTGTAGTAGGTTATAAACAATCTTTAGGTAGTGATGGACCAGTTGGCTCTTATGAGGATTTTGAAAAGGCAGATACAATTTTTCTCATCGGTGCTAATATTGCCGATAATCATCCTATCTTAACACTGCATCTCAACAAAAACAAAAAACCAACAAAAAAAGTGATTGTGATAGACCCTCGTGCTTCAAAAACTTCACAGCTTGCTGATTTGTTTGTTCCTATTAAACCACGAACAGATTTAGCCCTTTATAATGGTTTAGCATACATTGTGATGGAGCAGGGTTGGGAAGATGAAGGCTACATCAAAGCCAATACAAATGGTTATAAAGAACTGAAAAAACACTTACAAAACTATCCACCACAAGAGGTGGCAAATATTACAGGCATAGATGTAAAAACCTTGTATGAGTTGGCACGTGAGTTTGTTTCACAAGAGGCTGTTTTATCGGCTTGGACAATGGGTGTCAATCAGTCATTTATGGGAACAGATACCGTGAGTGCTATCATCAATCTTCACCTTTTAACAGGGCATATTGGTCGTGAAGGGGCAGGGCCTTTTAGTATAACAGGGCAGTGTAATGCGATGGGAACCCGTGAAACTGGTTTTACCTCTTCACTTCCAGGGTATAGAAACTATGGAGATGAAAAAGCACTCAAAGAGTATGCGAGTATTGTCAATGTTCCTGAGTCTATCATCCCTCGTGAGCGTGGGTATAAGTATGCTGAAATTATTGATGCCATAGACAGAGGCGAGATAAAAGCACTTTGGATTACAGCAACAAACCCACTTGTGAGTTTTGTTAACCAAGAAAAACTCCGTAAAGTTTTGGCGAAACTTGATTTACTTGTGGTGCAAGATGCTTTTTATAGTGATACGGCACAGATTGCAGATGTTGTGTTTGCTGCTGCTACATGGGGAGAGAAAGAGGGTGTTTATACAAACTCTGAGCGAAGATGTAACAAGGCAAACAAAGCAGTAGAACCACAAGGAAAATCAAAAAGTGATTTTGACATCATTATCGAGTTTTCAAAATATTTTGAGGGTGTCAATGAGATGTTGTTCCCAAATTGGAGTGAACCGCGTGATGCTTTTGAAGAGTGGAGAAAGGTATCTAAAGGACAACTTTGTGACTATAGTGGCATAACATATGAACTTTTAGAAGAGCATGGAGGGATTCAGTGGCCTTGTAATGAGGAAAATCCTTTGGGAACAAAAAGACTCTATACTCCAGATATGCCTTTTGTTACCAAAGACAAAAAAGCAAAACTTCTCTGTTTAGAGTGGTTCCCTATGGCAGAACCGATAAGTCCTGCATTTCCTGCTATGCTCAATACTGGAAGAACAGTGGAACAATGGCACACACGTACAAAAACAAGAAATATAGCAATCTTAGACAATTTAGCTCCTGAAGCTTGGGTAGATGTGAGTCCCAAAGATGCTGAAAAGTTAAAGGTAAAAAGTGGTGATAGAATGGCAATCTCAAGTGCGAGGGGACGTGTTGAAAATGTTGTGGTTCGTGTAACAGGGAGTGTGAGAGAAGGCAATATCTTTATCCCTTTTCATTTTAACACCCAACTTGTCAATACCTTGACAAATGATAGTTTTTGTCCAAAATCAGGTGAACCAAACTTTAAACAGACTGCGGTGCAACTTCATTCCCAAGAGGTACCTGATGGATTGAAGTTTGAAGAACAAGTGATTAGTGGTGAAATAGCACATGTTAAAACAGCCTATGAAGGGGTTAGTTTTAAACAAAGAGAGCTAAGCCAAAAGGCTTAGCTATTTTGAAATCCGAGTAAAAGAAGTAAAGCCATAGTACTTATGCTCATAATAATGAATCCCGTTCTATAAAATGTGAGAGGAGAACGCTCCATAATGCTGAGATTTTTTGCAAAAAAAGGCTTGACTTTTTGTGGGTATTTTAACTCAAAGTCCATCTCTGAGTAATGCCCATATCTTCTATCTTTATCTATCGCTATTGAACGAAGAATGACACTATCAAGCCAGTTTGGGATGTTTTTGTTATAAAAACTTGGCTTTTTTGCTTCTTTAAATGTTGGATTTTGAAAAGGTTCTATCTCTCCATAAGGGTATTTTCCTGTCAGTGAAAGATAGAGTGTGATACCAATAGCAAAAATTTCAGTAGATTCGCTAATGGCTTCATTTTGAAATCGCTCCGGTGCGAGATAACTTGGTGTCCCTGCTTGTGTATCTGTAGAAAAAATTTCAGTAATACTCCCAAAATCAATAATCTTAAATTGTAAGTTTTCATCATCATCTTTTGCAATCATAATGTTTGGTGGCTTAATGTCGCCATGAACTAGGTCATATTTGAGTAGAAATTGTGCCATTTTTATAAGAGTGGAGGCAAGTTCTATCGTATCATCAATCGTAATATGCTTATGTGTTAAAAAACTATCTAAATCTTCACCATGAAAAAGTTGCATGACATAGTAACGATGTGTTCTATTTTTTGGAATAACTGCTTTTGGGAAAAAGCTTGCTTTGAGTCTTTTAGCATTCCAAGCTTCTTTTATAAAAAGGTCTAAAACAGCTTCATTTTCAAGGGCTTCATGAGGGGCAAACTTCACAACATAATGTTTTGTTTTTTTAGAACAGAGCCATGTTCTGTTGTTTTGAATGAGTGATTTTTCCAAAACATAGCCATCAATGTTTTCACCTTCACTTAAAGAATTTGCAATAGTAAGCTTTTGTTGTTTGAGAATTTGTGCTTCATTGACATCACCTATCGTAACAACAACTGCTGTCGTATCATCGGGGAGATTATCTGCTTCTTTTTTAGAAGCTTTTTTGATTAATGAATGCGCTCCAAAATCAATATTTTTTGCTAACTCCTCTTTGCTAAGAACATTATAGAGTCCATCGCTACACAGTAAAATTTTATCCTCTTTTTGCAAAAGGTTTTCAAAGTAATAGGGACTTACCTCTTTAGTAATTCCTATGGCTTGTGTTAACACATTTTCAAAACCAACTTCATCCATAGCATGGTCATGCGAAAGTTGGTTCAGTTGTGCATCGCGGTGTAAGTACACTCGACTATCCCCAACATTTGCACCATATAAACGATTTCCTTCTATGACAACAATGGTAAGTGTTGTAACAAGTTCTGAACTTTCATAGTTTATTTGGGATTCTTGGTATAAGATAGAGTTTATTGACTGTATAAAGGAGAGAATTGATTTCTCCATACTCCATGTTTTAGGTCTTTTTTTGAGGTTATTTATAAGGTAGTTTGTGACTCTTTTTGCAGCTTGCGCTCCTTCTGTAGCACTTCCTACACCATCACAAACGATAGCTACAGTGAGTTGTCCAATAGTTTTTATATCATAAAAATCATCACCGGTAAGTTCCTTGTGTTTAGCAAGTGAAAATCCTGAACTTAAAATATTATTTTTCATAAGTTATTTTATCTAAAATTGGATTAAAAAGAGAAGGGAGAAAGGGGAGACTTATATAGATGGGGAATCTATACAAGTCTTTATGTTAAATTTATATTTTCTAAAGAGTTGTTTCTTAAATTATGCTGTAATTTTTTTGTAAAGAGTATTTGCTTTACTTGCTGAAACTGTCATTGGAGAACACATAATTGTTGAACATACTGCTGTTGCTTCACCCATGTAACCAACAAAGTTAAGTACTATACTGTTTGCTTTGTCATCAACTACTGATGTAAGAATTTTTTTAGCTCTTTCGTTACCACTTACTCTTGCATCTTTGATTGCAGTTTCTGCATCAGTATAAGTCTCTTTTACTGTATCAACACTTGCTTTTGCAGTGTCTGTTACTGTGTCTAAGCCTGATTTTGCAGTATCTGTAACTACATTGATTCCTGATTTTGCAGCATCTTTTACTGTGTCAACACTTGCTTTTGCAGTGTCTGTTACTGTGCTGATTCCTGATTTTGCAACATCTGTGATTTTAGTTGCTGTGTCTTTTACAGTATCAGTTACGATAGTTGTAGTTTCTTTTACTGAACCAACAACTGTGTCAGTTACTTTAGTTGCTGTGTCTTTTACAGTATCTGTAACTTTACTTGTAGTCTCTTTTACTGAATCAACTACACTAGTTGCTGCTGTTTCAACTTTTTCTTCAACTTTCGGAGTTGCTACTTTTTTCTCAACTTTTGGAGCCGCTACTTTTTTCTCTGCTTTTGGAGTTACTTTTTTCGCTACTGTTGCTTCTGTATTTTTTTCTGTTGCCATAATGTATCCTTAATATTTTTGTAAAATTTATTTTAATTATCAGTTCAGTTTATGTTTGAACTTGAGTGAAATTATAATAGATTAAATATTAAGACAAGCTTATGCGATAGATAAAATTTACTAATTTCATCTAATTGAGTAATTCTTTGGCTATAGCAAGTATATTTTACAAATGTAAAAGCAGATATAAAGCGATTATTCTATATAATTCATGGATTTTTAAATATATAAGAGGTGTATGTCAATGGCTAATAAACGTGTTTTAGTAAAGTTTTCAGGTGAAGCTCTCGCGGGTGAGGCAGGTCATGGAATTGACACGCAAATTCTAAAGTATATAGCAAATGAGATTAAATCTCTTGTCAATGCTGGAATTGAAGTTGGAATAGTTATTGGTGGTGGAAATATCATTCGTGGTGTGACAGCTGCTGAAGATGGGATTATTAAAAGAACATCGGGTGATTATATGGGAATGCTTGCTACTGTTATAAATGGAGTAGCGATGCAAGAAGCATGTGAGTATAAAGGACTTGAAGTCCGTATGCAAACAGCAATTAAAATGGAACAGATTGCAGAGCCTTACATAAATCGTAAAGCAACTAGACATTTAGAAAAAGGACGTGTTGTTATATTTGCTGCAGGAACAGGAAACCCTTTTTTCACTACAGATACAGCGGCAACACTGAGAGCTGTAGAGATTGGAGCAGAAGTCATTATTAAAGCAACGAAAGTTGATGGTGTATATGATAAAGACCCAGCAAAATTTAGTGATGCTGTGAAGTTACAAGAATTAACATATGATGAAGCTTTACAAGATCATATAAAAGTAATGGATGACACGTCAATAGCCCTTGCAAAAGACAATAAACTTCCAATCATAGTATGTGATATGTCTATAAAAGGAAATCTTTTAGACATTTTAAATGGCAATATGCAAAACTGCTCGATAGTTAAATAGAATAAATATATAATAAAGGAAAAAATATGAAAATGAAAACTGAAGAATTAACAGCCAAAATCTTAAATGACAACCCAGGTTTAGATAACTATAAAATTGCGATTGCAGTTGCATCTCGATGTGATGAACTTGAAAATGGTGCATCAAGTAAACTTAATATTGACCCAACAAAAATAAAACCTGCTGATTTAGCACTCATGGAAATAGCTCAAGGTCTTGTTGTTGTTAAAGGCTTTGAAGCAAACGAAAAGTAGAGTAGTAGTGCATGGAACTGAGTCAAATACAAATAGATAAAATCAAACATCTCAAAGATGTTGACTCAGCATCAGCATACTTATTTACTCAAATTGAGAAAACACCCCTTCTTGAAAAAGCGTACCATTATGCAATAGAAGCACATAAAACACAAGTTCGTAAGAGTGGTGAACCCTATATAGTTCATCCTATACTTGTTGCTTCTATTGTCGCTTCTATTACAAATGATTCCTCGATGGCTATTGCAGCACTTTTACATGATGTTGTAGAAGATACTCCTACTACTATAGAAGAGATAGAAACAATTTTTGACAAAGATGTTGCACATTTAGTGCAAGGCTTAACCAAAATAGATAAAATTCGTGATGCAGAACTTATCCCTTCCTCTTCAAATGAACGTCTTGTTGTCTCGGCACTTTCATTTCGCAAAATGCTTTTAGCAAGTATCCAAGATGTACGTGTTTTAGTTGTCAAATTATGCGACAGACTACACAATATGCTCACGCTTGATGCTTTACAAGAACATAAACAACAAAGAATTGCTGAAGAAACACTTGTTGTATATGCACCTATTGCACACCGTTTAGGGATTAGTTTTTTAAAAAATATTTTAGAAGATTTGAGCTTCTCCTATCTTTTTAAAGAAGAGAAACATCATATAGACAACTATCTTGATACAAATTATCATGCTATCGAAATGCGACTTAATGAATTTAAAGAGTCTATCTCAAAATTACTCTTGAGTCACGGTTTTTGTGAAGATGATGTAGAGATACTTTCTCGTGTAAAACATAAGTACTCTATCTACCTGAAAATGCAAAGAAAAGGTGTGAGTATTGATGAAGTACTTGACTTACTTGCTGTACGGATTTTAGCAAAAGATGCGGTGAAGTGTTACAATATCTTAGGGCTTATTCATCTGCATTTTCAGCCATTGAGTTCTCGTTTTAAAGATTATATTGCTGTTGCTAAAGATAATGGGTACCAAACACTCCATACAACTGTTTTTCATAAAAGTGCCATCTTTGAAGTACAAATCAGAACTTTTGAAATGCATAAAACTGCTGAGTTAGGGGTTGCTGCACATTGGAAATACAAAAGTGGTGGCAATAACATTAAACTTGATTGGCTTGATAACTTACAATACCAAAATGAATCGGTAGAAGATTTTTATGAACTGATAAAAAATGATTTATACAGTGAAGATATTGCTGTTTTTTCACCTTCAGGAGACCCTTTTACCTTACCGCGTGGTGCTGTTGCTTTAGATTTTGCCTATGCTGTGCATTCTGAGATTGGAAATAAAGCAGAGGGAGTCCTCATCAACAAAACAAAAGTCTCCTTACTTACGGAAGTAAAAAATGGCGATATTGTTAAAATCATAACATCGGAGAAATTACAAACACGCTGTTCATGGATAGATGCGGTAAAAACTTCACGTGCGCAAACAAATATGCGTTTAAATTGTAATGCCCGTTTGAGAGAGATAGATAGTAAAATAACATTAAATATAGTTGCCACAGCTATGGGCTTAAATCATTCACGGGTAAAAGAGTGGTTTGAGAAAAAAAATCAAGAGATAAATGTAAACATTCCTTCGGATATAGACCATTTTAGAAAAGTAATAGCAGAGTATAAAATAGCTATTAGTAAAAATAGCCGATTTCGTAGATTTTTAGGAACACATAAATTTAAACTCAAATCAAATATTATTTCAGGGGTTGAGATATTTAGTACAAGTAGTGTACACAATGTTATATTTGATTACTGTTGTCACCCTAAAACAGGGGATCAAATTATGGGTTTTTTAGATAAATCCAAAGTGCATGTTCACCATAAAATGTGTAAAAGTGCAGCAAAAGATTTGGATGCGAAAAAGCCAATGGTTTTTGTAAGATGGGAAAGAAAAAATGTTTATAATTATAAATTGATTGGCTCTTTACACAATGAGAAAGGGGCTTTAGCAAAGTTTTTAACCTATCTTGCGAGAATGGAGATAGATATTAGCTCTATCGAACTTGGAAAAGATAATGATGAGTACACAAAATATTGTGAACTAGAGTTTGCATCAAAAGAGGAAAATCTAATGACCTTGAGTGCAAAAATAGATAAAAAAATAAAAGTAATTCATCTCATACGAACAGATGATGCCTATAAATAAAAATAAAGAGAAGAGAAATGATAGAACAAGCATTAGATGAAATAAACAGAGGCTGTGCCGAAATAATAGACAATGAACGCATAGAAAAACTCCTAAAAGCATATTATGATGAGGGGAAAACATATACAGTTAAAGCTGGATTTGACCCAACTGCACCAGATTTACATTTGGGTCACACTGTACTTTTACAAAAACTTGCTGCATTTCAAAAGTATGGAGGACGGGTTCAGTTTCTCATCGGAAGTTTTACAGCAATGATTGGAGACCCTACGGGAAAAAGTGCTACAAGAAAAGTGTTGACTCAAGATGATATTGTAAAAAATATTGCTTCTTATACTACACAAGCTTTTAAAATATTAGATGAAAGTAAAACAGATATTGTTTACAATAACGAGTGGCTTGATAAACTTGGAGCAGCAGGGATGCTTCAACTTGCTTCAAACCTTACAGTAGCTCGAATGCTTGAACGTGATGATTTTTCTAAGCGTTTTGCTTCACAAACTCCCATAGCAGTGAGTGAATTTATGTACCCACTTTTACAAGGCTATGATAGTGTGCATTTACAATCTGACATCGAGATAGGGGGAACAGACCAAAAGTTTAACCTCCTTATGGGCCGCCAACTTCAAAAAGCTTATGAGATAAAAAAACAACAAGCAGTACTTATGATGCCTATTTTAGAAGGGCTTGATGGTGTGCAGAAGATGAGTAAATCTTTAGGAAATTACATTGGTGTGACAGATACAGCCAATGATATGTTTGGAAAAATTTTAAGTATTAGCGATGATTTAATGTGGCGTTATTATGAACTTTTAAGTACAAAAACTTTAGATGTAATTGCGCAGATGAAAACTTCCGTAGAAGATGGTTCACTTCACCCTAAAAAAGTAAAAGAAGATTTAGCACTTGAAATTACAGAGCGTTTTCACTCACGAGAAGAAGCTAATGCAGCCAAAGAAGAGTTTGATAAAGTACACGCAAAGAGCCAAATTCCAACAGATATAGCAGAATTTTCATGTGAAGGTGATATTTGGATAGCAAAAGCCTTGCAAGAATGTAACATTGAGCCATCTACTTCACAAGCAAGGCGAGATATTAAGCAAGGTGGTGTTAAAATAAACCAAGAAAAAGTAACTGATGAAAAATTACAACTTACACAGGGTGAATACTTACTCCAAGTTGGAAAACGAAAATTTGCAAAACTAAAGGTAAACTAATGAGCTTTAATGCGGTAAAAATTGGAAAATATACGATAGAAAAACCAATCATTCAAGGTGGAATGGGTGTTGGGATTAGCTGGGATCAGTTAGCTGGAAATGTTTCAAAAGAGGGTGGACTAGGTGTTATTAGTTCTGTTGGAACAGGATACTATAAAGATAAAGAATTTGCTGGGAAACTTGTAGCAAACCGTCCTTTAAGTGAAGTGAACTTTTACTCAAAAGACGGTTTTGAAGCTATCATCAAAAGTGCAAGAGAAATTGCAGGAGATAAACCCCTTGCTGCAAATATTTTGTATGCTATCAGTGGTTATGGGGATGTTGTTCGTAATGCTTGTGAACTTGGAATTGATATAATCATTACAGGGGCAGGCTTACCGACAAATATGCCAGAGTTTACAGAGGGCTATCCTGATGTGGCATTAGTGCCTATCGTTTCTTCTGCAAAAGCTTTAAAAATCATCTGTAAACGTTGGAAAAAACGCTACGATAGACTTCCTGATGCAGTTATAGTTGAAGGACCTAAATCAGGTGGACACCAAGGATTTACGTATGAGCAGTGTAAGATGCCAGAGTATCAACTTGAAAATATAGTCGCTCCAGTTGTTGAAGAAGCTGCTCTTTGGGGAGATATGCCAATCTTTGCTGCGGGTGGTGTTTGGGATAAAAAAGACATTGAAGAGATGATGGCATTAGGGGCAAAAGGTGTGCAAATGGGTACACGTTTCATTGGGACATATGAGTGTGATGCACATGCGAACTTTAAGAAAGTACTTCTTGACGCAAAAGAAGATGACATTCAACTTATGGGTTCTCCCGTTGGCTATCCTGCACAAGGTATCGTGACAAACCTTACCCATCTTGTTGCAAAACGAGAAGGTCCAGCTATTAAATGTATTTCCAACTGTGTAGCCCCTTGTAACCGTGGTGAAGAGGCAAAAGAAGTTGGATTTTGTATAGCAGATAGATTAAGTGATGCGTATGAGGGAAACTTAGAAACAGGTCTCTTTTTCTCTGGAACAAATGGGTATAAACTAAATGAAATAATTTCTGTTCAAGAGCTTATGACAAAACTGACAGAGGGTGAATAAGCTTTAAATGTTGCGTTCTTTTGTTTTTCTATTTGTTTTAGTACTCTCTTTGCCGGCATTGAGCAGTTATGAAATTTTAAAAAGAGCCAACAAGTTAGTTGTATCAAGTAACAAAAGTAATCAGTTTCGTGCTTATAATGACTATAAGAATCTTTACATTCGTGCCTTAATGAAGGATGATAAAAAACTTCTAAAAAGTTCTTTATCAGGCATCGTGAAAAGCGGTACAAAGCTTCATATAGATATATCTCAATACAAAAAAGAGTATCTTGCCTTAAAAAAAGTACAACAGAAGAGAAAAAGAACTTTTCATAAACCTCAAAAAAAACCTCAAGTAAAATCCTCCAATCAATTCAAATCAATAACTTGGAAAAATGGAAACCTTGTTTTAAGATTTTCTAAAAAATTAAGAAAAAATAGTCTGAATTATTTTTCTAAATACGATGTCAAGAAAAAAAGATACCAGTATATTTTTGACATTCATGCTTCTCTTCGTTATGCAAAAACATTGAGAAGAAACAAAATAGATAAGATAAAAATTTTCCAACAAAATTTGCATACTATGAGATTACTGATTGAAAATAAGAAAAGTCTCAAGATAAATTTTAAAAAAACAAGTACGACAATCATAATTACAATAAAAACAAAAGTTGTAAAAAAGAGAAAAGTAAAAGTAGTATCACAGTCTAGTATCGCTCCTCAGCGTTTAGACAGAAATAAAATTATAGTTGTTGATGCTGGACATGGTGGTAAAGACCCTGGGGCTATTGGGTATAGAAAATATAGAGAAAAAGTAGTTGTTTTGAGTATCGCGAGAGATTTAGCAAGCATACTCAAAAAACGCGGATTCAAAGTTTATATGACACGGAGTAAAGACCATTTTGTCAAGTTAAGAAATAGAACAAAATATGCCAATAGAAAACATGCCGATATTTTTATCAGTATTCATGCAAATGCAGTATCGCCTAGAAATGCTCTTAAAGCAGAAGGTTTGGAGACGTACTTTCTTTCAAAATCGCGTTCAAGTAGAGCAAAAAGAGTAGCTGCAAAAGAGAATAAGGTAGATTTGAGTGAGATGGATTACTATGGAAAAGAGAGCTTTTTAAGCACACTCAATTCTCACAATATCGTTGCAGCCAACAAACTTGCTATAGATTTGCAACGTGGTGCTTTAGCTTCTTTAAACAAGCGCTATAAACATGTCAAAGATGCAGGTGTTAGAGAAGGACCTTTTTGGGTTTTAGTAGGTGCTCAAATGCCTGCTGTTTTAGTAGAAGTTGGTTTTATCACAAATCCAACTGAAGCGAAACGATTGGTAAGTACAAAGTACCAAAAGCAATTAGCGACAGGTTTAGCAAATGGAGTCGAGCGTTATTTTATAAATAACTAAGACTCTTCTTTTTTATACTCTAAATCCCCAGCACGAGACTCTTTATCACTAATGAGTGCTTCGATTTGATGTTTAACTTTGTCGTAACGATATTGTTCTTTAAAGCCCATTATTCTTCCGCCTGCTGCATTTGGATGTCCACCACCACCAGCCCACTCTTTAGAAATCTGTGCGACACTTACTTTGTTGTCAGCACGAAGACTCATCGCTCCTCTATAGCTCACATCGACGATAAAATCATACTCTGGAAATGCCACTAAAAAGCCATTGCCAACGATAGAAGTGTTACCTACACCATAACTTAAAAAGCCTTTGTATCCTTTATAGTAGATTGTATGTGTCTTACGTTTATTTCCTAATAGTTGTACTACATAATCTGTTGCAAGGTTATCAAGCGTGTTATCAACATCTACTTTGAAAAACTCTTTTTTGATGGAGTGAATCTTTTCATCAAGGACGATAGGTGCATTTTCTACAGTAATATACTCTGTTGCTTTGTGCAAGAGTGCAAGTTTATAGTGTGAATCTTCATTTGCAAACATCACACGGTTGAGTTCTCGTGTTTCAGTGACTAAACGCATACAAACCTTGCCATACTCAAAGTTATCATGTTCCTCTTTTTTCCATAAATCTACTGCATTGACAACATTTACATAGGATTCCATCCATTTTGGCTCATCAAGTTTGAAATGCTCTTTTGCATAGTCATAGACAATTTTCGTTGCACAACGGCTTTCATCGAGAGTGTACCAATCATACTTTTTTGCACTTTGCGCACCACTTCCATGGTGGTCAAGTAAAAGGAGTCTGACTTTTTGTTGTTTACTCAGTTTATCAACTTCATTGGTAATCCAGCGTGATTCATCAGCACTGAGATTTAAGTCCGAGACTAAGATAAGCGCACTGCGTGTATCTTTTTTGATATTTTCTAAAATGAGTTCAAGTTTGGACTTGACTTCTGCCCCATAGTTCGCATTATAATTTTCTTTTTCATAGGGTGTGTACTGCATAACGAGTTGACAGCTGTAGCCATCTAAATCTATATGCGATAAGTGGTGAATAACATCTTGCATTGTATACCTTTTTTTGAGTTTTATATGTTTATAGTGATAGAACCGAGTACTTCAAAAGTTGCACTTGCATCAATCTCTGCATGAGACAGTGTAACAACATCTAAAGAAAAACGTTCAAATATTTCTGCAACTCCATGACGAAGTTGTGGGTCTACGATAATGATAACAGGGGAAACACCTTTTTGTAAAATTTCGGCAGCTTTATTACTTGTTGCTTGAATGAGAGCATTAATCTCATTGACATTGAGGAGTAGATTTCTTGTACCATCTTGCTCTTGAGACTTTTGAAGCATGAGTTGTTCACTTGCCGTGTCAAATGTCAGTAAACGGATAACACCATCATCACTTGCATACATTTGTGTAATGATACGTGAAAGTTTTGCTCGAACTTGCTCTGTAATAACATCAACATTTTTGGTAAATTCTGCGATGTCAGCGATGGTTTCTAAGATAGAAAGCATATCTTTGAGTGGTATTTTCTCATGTAAGAGACCTTTTAAAACACGCTGAATAAGCCCAATCGTAGCAACTTTGAGAACATCATCCACAATAACAGGAAAATCATCTTTGATTTTATCCATAAGTGTTTGAACCTCTTGACGAGTAAGTAACTCTTCGGCGTTACGTTTGATGAGTTCACTCATGTGTGTTGAGATAACGGTCGCAGGGTCGACAACGGTATACCCATTGATAATGGCATCCTCTTTTTGTTCTGGATTTATCCAAAGTGCATCGAGTCCAAATGCAGGTTCTTTAGTCGCTTCACCAGTGATTTCACCCGTTGCCATTCCACTATCCATTGCTAAAAATTTGTCAGGCATAATGGTGCCTTCACCAATGGAAACTCCTTTGAGGAGTATTTGGTACTGCTGTGGTTCAAGGTGTAAGTTATCACGAATCCGTACTTGTGGCATTAAAAATCCAAAATCACTTGCGATTTTACGCCGCATAGAACGGATACGTTCAAGGAGGTCTCCACCTTGATTTGCATCGGCTAAACGGATGAGTTGATAGCCGAGTGTAAGTTCTAGCATCTCTACTTTGAGTATATCTTCGAGTGCAGTTTCTTCCTCTTTTGCTATCTCTTCAGGAGATTTTTTTGGTTTGTGTGCCTTTTTTTCTTCTTCTTTTTGTTTATTTTTATTTCCAACTGCATTTGGAACATTAAGGATGTCAAACTCTCCTTTGTCAAACTTATAAATAGACCAACCAAGAGCAGCAAACATAATCCCAACAAAACCCATAGATGCCGTAGGTAACCCAGGAACAAGGGCAAATAAAATCATAATAAACCCAACAATCATCATGATTTTTGAGTTTCCCATCATTTGGTTAATAGTTCCCTCAGCAAAATTATCGCCATCGCCAGAAGAACGAGTAATCATAATACCTGTTGCTGTTGAGATAATAAGTGCAGGAATTTGCCCTACTAAACCATCACCGATGGTTAAAAGTGTAAATGTAGAGGCACTATCGCTGACACTCATGCCATGTTGAAAAACACCGATTAAGAATCCACCAATAATATTGATAAGTGTAATGACAATCCCCGCAACAGCATCTCCTTTAACAAACTTAGAAGAACCATCCATTGCCCCATAAAAGTTTGCATCTTGTAAAATCGCAGCACGGCGTTTCGTGGCTTCTGTATCATCGATGAGTCCTGCATTTAAGTCGGCATCCACTGCCATCTGTTTCCCTGGCATAGAGTCAAGTACAAATCTTGCTGCAACTTCTGCAACCCTTGTCGAACCTTTGGTAATAACCATAAAGTTGATAAGGACTAAAATAGAAAAAACAATAATCCCAATCACGAAGTTTCCACCCACAACAAAATCCCCAAAACTAGTAATAATACTACTTACATTTTCACTCCCCTCATGCCCATGACTTAAAATCATCCGTGTTGTTGCAACATTGAGAGAAAGCCGAAAAAGGGTAATAATCAAAATCAGTGTAGGAAAAGTTGTCAAATCTGTTGGTTTTGGGATATAGAGTGATATAAGTAAAATTAAAATTGATATAGACATAGATACTGTTAGTAACACATCAAGTATGGCTGAAGGAAGAGGCACGATAATGATGGCTAAAATTGCCATCACAAACATAACAACACTTAAATCTTTTTGTCCTAAAAGAAAGTTAAGACTTGTACCAACTTGTTGTTTGAGCGTAAGTTTCCTTGCCAAAAGTTACTCTTCTCCTAAAATATCAGCTAAAGTAAGTTCAGCTAAGAAGGAGTCTATTTTTCCTTGGAGTTTATGTAAAAATGGCCATATAGAGCAGATATTTGCTTTGTCTGAAGGGCAATCATCGAGTGATGAAGCACAATCAAAAACAGCAGGGGCTTTACCCTCTACACAAGACATAATATCAAGCATACTAATTTTTGAGGGAGTTTTTGCTAACTGAAATCCACCATTGACCCCTTTAAAAGAGACTAAGATGTCATTTTTTGCGAGTGCTTGTAAAATTTTTGCTAAAAAACTTTTAGAGATTGAGAGTTCTTTTGAAAGAGACTCAGTACCTTGAGGACTCTGTGTCTTAGATAAAAGGATAAGAGATAAAATGGCATATTCACTAGCACGGGTTATAAGCATAAGGGTAAACTTTCAGTTGTATTTTAAAGTTTATTATAGCTAAAGAAGATAAAAGTTTATACTTCTTTGATAACTACTTTGTTACGTCCTGTTGTTTTAGCTTCATAGAGGGCTTCATCTGAGGTTTGTATCATTGCATCGAGTGAGTCTAAAAGACCAAAACAGATACCTGTTGAGATAGTATAAGAAATCTCCAATCCATTTGTATAGATAATATTGTTTTCAAAAGCAGTACGGATTTTTTCAAAAAGTTTTCTTGTATTTTCAAGATTTATCTCTTCGAGTAAAATACAAAACTCTTCTCCACCAAAACGAGCCACTAAATCAGATTCTCGTAAGTTCTTATCTAAGATTGTTTTAATCTCTTTAATCGCATCATCACCAACATCATGCCCATAGGTATCGTTGATATTTTTAAATTTATCAATATCTATCATAGCTACAGCAAGAGGGGATTCTTTTCTTTTGTTCTTTGTAAAAATTGGTAAACCACTGTCAAAAAAGTAGCGCCGATTAAACATACCTGTGAGAAAGTCTTTATTTGCAAGATTTTTAAACTTTGTAAAAAGGTCAATTAATTCAAGATTAGAATTAATTCTAGTGAGAACTTCATAATGTGTAAAAGGTTTGTTGATAAAATCATTAGCTCCAAAACGTAAGAAAGCACCTACAACATCACTTTTATCTACACTACTCATAGCGATGATGGCTAATTCATCTTTTTTATACAAATTTCTAAGTTTATAGGTAAGGTCAATACCATTCATATTGGGCATTTCATAGTCAGTTATAACTAAGGAAATATTTTTATTTTCTTTGATAATATCAAGTGCCTCTTGACCATCCTCTGCTTCTATTATATTGAGATGAATACGTTTGAGTGAGTCTCTAAGAGTTTGTCTATAGAGTTTAGAATCATCGACTACTAAGATTGTAGTATCATAGTTTTTTAGTACTCGCAAGATAGCATTTACTGCAAATTTAATACTTTCAGGAGTATCTTTGAGAACAAAATCAACAACATCTTTTTTCATGATTTCATCTTTGAGCTTTTCACTGATAGTTGCAGATAGGATGACAGCTGGAATCTTGTTAGCATTTGCTAGTTTTACTATTTTCCCATCAGGTGCATCTGGAAGATTAAGGTCTAAAAGTGCAACATGAAAATCACCCCGATGTTCACGAATCAGATGCATAGCGTTCTTGTATGTATCTGTATAAAATACTTCTACATTATCGTGTAGTTGTAATTCTGATTTTATTAGGGATAATGTGATTTGATTGTCTTCAACGATAAGTATTTTTTTCATAGACACATTGTAATGCGAATTAGATTAAATAAAGATTAAGTAGTTATAATTCTATCTCAGCTTTATACTTTGATATAAATGTTAGATAATTATACCCATCAGGAGGTCATTATGGCTTTAGATTCGGCTAAAAAACAAGAGATAGTTGCGAAATATGGTCGCACAGAGAGTGATACTGGTTCAAGTGAAGTGCAAATTGCACTTTTAACAGCACGTATTTCAGAATTAACAGAACACTTAAAAGTTTTCAAAAAAGATCATGCATCACGTTTAGGTTTACTTAAACTTGTTGGTCAGCGTCGTCGTCTTATGAAGTATTTCAAAAGAACACAAAAAGAAGCTTACAACAAACTTATCTCTGATTTAGATATTCGCGATAATATCTAAATTCTTTCTCTTTAGTTTCCCCTTGTAGGGGAGATTACTTCTTCTTATACTAAGCAACAAATCCATTTTCTTCACAAATAACAAAAAAAACAATAAAATCTTCTCATTTCAATTTCTTTTTAGATTCTAAAGAGTATGCTATCGGCAATTAATTTTTTTGGAGGTTGAGTGTGTCACAAAATAATAATGATATAAATACCGAAGGTTTGACATTTTTAGATGATGGTGAAGTACTTTATAATGATCTATATTTACTTTCTGAAACAGATGAAAAAGGAATCGTAAAATATGCAAGTGACTCTTTTTATAAAATAGCGAACATGAAAGAGGCTGATTTAATCGGACAACCACACAATGTTGTGCGTCACCCTGATATGCCAAGAGCTGCCTTTAAATCACTTTGGGATGATGTACAGTCGAAAGGTTTTTGGACAGGATATGTTAAAAACCAGAGAAAAGGTGGTGGATTTTACTGGGTTTTTGCAACAGTTTTGCGTTCAGTTGATAAAAATGGAAATACTACCTATGTTTCTATACGAGTGAAACCCTCACGTGAAGATATAAAAAAAGCTGAAGAGCTTTATGCAACATTAGATTAAGAAGGAAAGGATTATAAATGGCATTAATTAAAAAAGGAAGTTCGGCTTCAGCCTCTATCGCCGTGGCTTCTAGTAATGATAAAAGAAAACAAAGAACCTTAGCAAAACAGCAACAAATCAGTGAAAGTATTGCTGGTGTTTCTATGACGATACTCGATAATGCACAAGAGAGTGTAAGTGCGATTGAACAATTAAAATCTTCAATGGAACAGATTGCAACTGCAGCAGAAGAAAACAGTGGTGCAAGTGACCAAGCTTTAGCCAATGTAAAAGGTATTACAAATAATATTAATCGTATGAATTCTACGATAGACACGGTAATCTCATCTACACTAGCAACTGGTGATAACATCATGAGTGCTGTACAAATTGTCAATGATTCTGTAGGAAGAATGGACAAAGCAATAGTTGTTGCAAATGAGAGTGCAAAGAAAAGTGAGGAGCTTAAAGTTTCTTCTCAAAATATTGGGGATGCTGTTGGGTTTATTGCAAAGATTGCAGACCAAACAAATCTACTTGCTTTAAATGCTGCTATTGAAGCAAGTCGAGCGAAGGAACATGGAAAAGGTTTTGCTGTCGTAGCAGATGAAACACGTGCCTTAGCTGGAGAGAGTGAAAAAAATGCAGAGTTTATCTCTGAACTTGTCAATAAGATTCAAAGTAGTATTGATAGTATTATTAAAAGTATTGGTTCTACATCTGTTATCATTTCTGGAACAGGAAGCAAAGGAAATGCTTTGAGCCTGAAGATGGAAGAATTGACTAAAATCGCTGTTTATTCTGTAGAAGCTGCAAGAAGTGTCAATACCTATACAAATACACTTGACAATTTGATTGGTAAAATAAATAAAGGGTCACAAGAGATTTCAGATGCTTCAAGTCAGATTGCACTTTCTGTTGAGAAAACACTCAACGGCATAGAAATTCAATCAGATGCACTTTCTCAAACTGAAGATGACATTAAAGAGCTTTCAAACCTCGCTGAAGAGTTAAAATACTCTACAGATTCTATGAAATCAGCCGAAGATATCGCACTCTCTGCTGATACCATAGGTGGAAGTATGGAAGATATTCAGAGCGCACTTGAAGATGTAACAACTGCACTCAATCAAATAGAGTCTTCTTCACATACAACAAATCAAAGTGTACTTAATAACAAAGATTTAGTGGCTGAAAGTCTATCGGCAGCTGAAGATATTGATGGATTGATTAACATTGCAAGAAGAAATTTTGATTTACTTAAAATCTCATTTAATACGGTAAAAGCAACAGTCCTTGAAGTAAAAGAATCTTCAGGCGAGTCTATTGCTCAAGGAAATGAAGCAGGAAAAGAGTTAGGTGTTATCGTTAAAGAGACAAAAAATGTTGATAAAACTGTAGGCAATATCTCAAACTCTATTGTACAGTTAAATATGTTAGCTATTAGTGGTTCTATCGAAGCTGCTCGTGCAGGAGACTTTGGAAAAGGTTTTGCAGTGGTAAGTTCTGACATTCGTAATCTTGCAAAAGATTCAGGAACGAATACAGAAAAGATTAACGATATTGTTGAATCTATGAATTCAGAGATAAATACTGTAGAAAATGATTGGAACAACCTCATAGAAACACAAAATCAAGAACAAGATAGACTTGATGTTTTAGTAGGAGAAATTTCAAAAATTACGGATATGCTTGTAGATTTATTGGATAGATATGCTGGACTTAAAGCAGTAAATGATCAAAACTTAGAGGGTATAAATCAAGTAACTATAGGGATAAGTGAAGTGCAAAAAGCAGTGGAACTTAGTGCTAGAAATGCAATGGAATCTCGTAAAGCGAGTGAGCTTATTATTGATACTGTTTCTCGTATTGGTGAAGGTGTTGAAGAGCTTGCTGTGATGGCAGACGAATTGCAACAAGGGTAAAAGGCAAAGAAGAACAGATGCAAATTCATGAAATACTAATCATAAAAAATGCCACTGAGAGCTATGGTATCTCTACCGAAGATATTAACCAAATATCTCGAGTACCATTGTTAATGCCGTTGCCCTTGCGACCAAAGTCTGTACGGGGTTTATGTGCAGTCTCAGGAACGATTGTTTCTTTAGTTGATTTTAATACACTTTTAAATCTAGCTGAAGTGGAATATGATGCAAGTAAAACAAGAATTTTAAGTTTAAATAATGAATATGCAACGAATGCACTCTTAGTGAGTGAGGTCTATGACACAGTTGTCATCGACCAAGAAAATATAGAGTATATCAATCAAGACAATAATCCTGTTCTTGGTGTGTATAAATATAATGGAATGCTGATACAAGTGATGTCTTTGGAAAGATTATTTGCAAAAATAAATAAAGTAGAAATTACAGGCAAAGAAGTCAAGAATGGAAAACCAGCAGTAGCTGATAAGGAAGAAGAAGATAATATTCGATTTTTAATTTTTACTTTAGAAAAAGAAACTTTTGCATTAAACATAGAGTATTTACAAGAGATAATTTTAGCAGATACACAAATAACTGAGATAAATGGTAGTGAGACTGAGGTTGTAGGACTTGTAACTATTCGAGATGAACTACTTGTTGTGATAGATTTAAGAAGATATTATAGTTTTGCAGATGTAAGAGATGAAAAAAATAGAATTTTGATTGCTTCGTATGATGGAAAACGTGTTGGACTTTTAGTAGATGATGTTGTTGACATTGAAAACTACTATACAAGTGCGATAGAATATATGCAAGATACCTTTGAAGATAATAAAATTTCTGGTGTTATTCATACGAAAGAATCTATTATATCCTTTTTTGACCATAATGTTTTAAACGATATTTTTACAAAAAATGATTCTTTTATAGACCAAAAGCATATGATTGAAGAAGAAGTGAGTCAAAGGAGTTTGATGGAAGTAATAGTTTTTAAACTTCTTGATAAAGAGTATGCTTTTGAAGTTGAAAATGTGGATGAAATCATAGATAGTGTAAGTGCAACAGATGTGGCTTTTACAGATTCTTCCATAGGTGGGATTATCAATATACGAGGACAAATAGTGACACTTATTTCTTTGTTTGATAAACTCCATTTACAAACAAAGATTCATGAAGATTCAAAAATCATTGTTTGCAATATCAATGATAATAGAATAGGTTTTATAGTAGATAGTGTGAGTGATATCTTAGAAGTAGAAGAAAAAGATATACGTGAAGAAGAGAGTGAAATATTTACAAATGTATTATATCTTGATAATGGTAAAAGATTAGTGCTTACAATGGATATAAATAAATTAGTAAATAAAGAGGAAGTATAATGGCAAAAGAAGTTCTTATAGTCGATGACTCTGCATTAGTTCGTAAACAATTAACAGAGATGATAGCAACTTTAGGGTATGACATAGATGTCGCAAAAAATGGGCAAGAAGCCGTAGAAAAAGCATTGCAAAAGCAGTATGATGTTATTACTATGGATATTAATATGCCGATTATGGATGGTATTGAAGCTGTGAAGCAAATCATGGCACAAAAACCAACTGCAATTTTAATGATTAGTTCTTTAACAACAGAAGATGCTACTATTACTATGGATGCATTGGACTTTGGTGCAGTAGATTATATTGCCAAACCAGGGACGATGAATGTTGGAAAACAGGAAAATCGTGACGATATTATCTCTAAAGTAAAAACACTTAGTCGTATATCGCCACGAAGACTCAAAGCTCGTATGAAAAGAGCGCCGTCAAGAGAGAGAAAACGTACTCATAGACAAGAAGAAAACCAAGCTACCCCACAAAGTTCATTAGATTTGACGAAAGTTGTACTTATTGGTTCTTCAACTGGTGGACCAGGATTGATTGAACAGATTTGTTCTTCTTTACCTGCTAATTACAAATATGCAGTATGTATTGTGCAGCATATGCCAGAGCAATTTACTAAAGCTTTTGCTCAAAGACTTGCTAATGCTAGTGTCTTGCCTGTTCATGAAAGTGAACAAAATTTAGAAATTTTACCAGGAAATATTTATCTTGCTCGTGGTGGAGTGCATATGAATTTTGCTAAAAAAGTATCTGGAAAAATTGTCGTACGAGAAGATAAAAATAAGGGTGAAAGTTTTTTTCAACCGAGTGTCAATGATATGATGCATAGTGCTTTGAAAGTATTTGATGCAAAAGATTTAGTAGGTGTTATTTTGACAGGAATTGGTGATGATGGTGCAGATGCTATAGTGAAGATAAAAAATGCAGGTGGGTATACACTTGGGGAAAGTGAAGAGAGTGCTACTGTGTACGGTATGCCACGAGAAGCATATGAACGTGGTGGAATTATGGAACAACTTGATTTTAAAAACATTCTCAAAAAAATCGCGACTCTAAAATAAAGGAAATATAGATGGCCCTTGTAAAAAAACATGTCAAACAGGTTGTTGAAGAATTACCAGAATTTTCTCATCTTGATGATGCTATTGATTTTTTTAATGCACATCATGAGCGAGAAAAACAGGACTACGCAGTAGAACAAATTGCAAGACTTGGTGGCGGTAGTTTTCTTATATCCTATATGGATGATGAAGATGCAGATAAAGAGATTTGTACAAAAATGGCTTCAGAAATTTCAAATATGGATGTGGATGATGCTCCTATAGAAGAAATTATGGATCTTTTGAAACTCAATAATGCATATACAAGAAATTTAGGTATCTCGATTTTACGTAATTTTGGGGATTCAATAAAGTACTATATCGTGAAATTTCTCATTGGTGATGATAGGGACTTACGCATTTTCGCTATCAATGTTTTAGGGGATGTAGACTTTTCAGAGTCAAGAGATATGCTGATTGAACTCCTAGAAACAGAAGAAGATATTAATGTTGCAATGACAGCGGTTGATTATATGGGTGAGATAGGAGAGGTTGAAGATATTCCTTTACTAGAATCACTAAAAGAACGATTTACTGGAGACTTTTATGCGGAGTTTGCAGTTGATGGTGCCATTAAAATGATAAAAGGATAAACAGTATGTCACATCTTTTATCAGCAGAAAATTTTGCAAAAATTGGAGAGTTTATTTATAGAAAAAGTGGTATCTCACTTGAAGAATCGAAGCATTATGAAAAGTTAGCGAAGTTTATAGATAAGCGTGTGGATGAATTAAGTGTTGATAGTTTCAGAAAATACTTTTTCAAATTGCGTTTTGATGATAAAGATGGAAGTGAATTTCAAGAACTTATGAATGCGATGACTGTTAATGAGACATACTTTTTTAGAGAAAAGGAGCAGTTTGAAGTTTTGGCAAACTCTATTTTACCAGAGCTTCATGCAAAATTACCTGCTGGAAAACCGCTTCGTATCCTTTCTTCTCCATGTTCAACGGGAGAAGAACCATACTCTATGATTTTACATATCTTAGCAGAGGGAAAGGTTGTAGAAGAGAGAGATATTGAAGTCGTGGGGATTGATATAGATTCAACTGTGATTGAAAAAGCAAAAGCATCGCGTTATACAGAACGTTCAGTACATGCTATCCCTAAGCAAACACTTAATCAGTGGTTTAGAAAGAAAGGCTTAGGCTATGAACTGAGTGAAGATTTACAAGGAAGTGTTGATTTTCAAGTATGTAATGTTTTTGATAAAATGCAGATGAGAAAACTTGGAAAATTTGATGTTATTTTTTCAAGAAATATGCTGATTTATTTTGATGATGCATCAAGAAAAGAGGTGGCAATGACATTTTATGACATGCTTAATCCTGGGGGTTATGTAC
The DNA here is from genome assembly GCA_027019335.1 of Sulfurimonas sp. Lineage (GTDB taxonomy): Bacteria > Campylobacterota > Campylobacteria > Campylobacterales > Sulfurimonadaceae > Sulfurimonas. The sequence continues at coordinate 23,324 of JALUWV010000115.1, forward strand.
TTTTAGGTCATGCTGAATATATGAGCCGAATTGTTTCGGTTTTTCAAGCAAAAAAAGTTGATACAACTTTAATATACCAAAAATAATTTTAGGAGAAAAAATATGCCGTTAGTAATATTTGTAGATGATAGTGAGACAGCCTTAGCTTCAACGAGAATGGTAACAAATGCCATGCCAATAGAAGTAAAACAATATACAGAAGCAACAGTAGCTTTAGCAGAAATAAAAGCAGGAATGACACCTGATTTAATCATTACCGATTTAAATATGCCTGTGATGAATGGTTTAGAGTTTTTAAAAGAGTTACGTGGAGTTGCTGCGACAAGTAGAACACCAACATTGATGTTAACAACAGAAACAAAGACAGAGTTAAAACAGCAAGGAAAAGCTCTTGGTTTGACAGGATGGATAGTCAAACCATTTAACCCTGCACAGCTTAAGCAAGCAATTACTAGAGTTTTAAGACTTCCAGCATAGAAAGGTTGATACATGCTTATTTTAAAATCAGTTGATGACTTATTGGAACATATTAAAGAAGTTCAGAACAGTGTTAAAATACTCTCTAATGATTCTTTAATGAGTATGAATAGTTTTATGCAAAAAAACAATTTAGAAATAGATGATGAAATAGCAACCGCATTTCAATATCAAGATATTATTACACAACAGTTAGATGCAAGTCTTGAAGCGATTGAGAGTATGCGTAAAAGTATTGCTATTTTTTCACATGCTTATAAAAGTGATGAAGATTTAGCGAATGGTAGTTTGCTCAAGCTTCAAGAGAAACTCAACAGTGCATTAGCACAAGCGAAAGAGAAAAAAGAGAGATTTTCAGGTAAATCAAGTGGTGATGTAGCTGAAAATGATGAGATAGAATTTTTTTAGGAGAGTGACATGGCAACAGTAATGATAGTAGACGATTCCAAAACCGTGCGAAATTATCACGGTACTATACTCAAGTCAATGGGCATGGAAATTGTTGAAGCAGAAAATGGTATGGAAGCATTAGAAAAAAGCTTAGACAATAGTGTTGACTTGTACTTAGTTGATGTAAATATGCCTATCATGGATGGTTACTCTTTTATTCAAGATTTAAGGAAACAAGCTGCCAATAAATTTGTTCCAGTGATTATGGTAACAACACAGGCAAAAGAGGAAGATAAAATAAATGCATATAAAGTAGGTGCAAATTTATTTGAAACGAAACCAATTAAGCCAGACCAACTACAAACATATCTCGATATGTTAGTCAAGGTATAAGGAGAAGAGCATGGATGCATTATTAGAACAGTTTTTAAGTGAAGCAAGAGAAAACTTGGCATTTATAGACCAAAATATTGAAGAGATTGGTGGTGATGATCCGGAACTTTTAAACTCCGTATTTCGTGCTGCACATACTCTCAAAGGTGGGAGTGGAATTGTTGGTTTTGAATCTGTAAAAAATATTACACACCATGCTGAAGATTTACTCGATATGCTTCGCGGAGGTAAACTAGAGTTTGTATCAAGTATGAAAGATGCTTTGTATGATGCTTTTGATGAAGTAATGAACCTTATTGAAGCAGCAGAAGAGAGTGGGGATATCGTAGATGCAGATGAAGATACTGTTGAAAACATAGTAAGTTCACTACAAAAAGAGATGGGTAAAGAGGAACAAGAAGAAGAGGCATGGAGTGTGCCTTATCTAAAAGTAGAAGATGAAAAAAGTATTGTAAATATTTTTCTTTCTACTCTGAAAAATGTAAATCATGTGAAGATTCCTTTTACAAATCCTGAGATAAATGCTGAGTTCTGTGAAAATGCCAATTTGTATGCTATTGTTTTTGATGTAGATGATTCTTGTATGGTCTATGGAAATGATCCAGTGTATACACTTTCTCTTTTAGGTGATAAAGTGCTTGGAGTGTTTTCATGCATGAGTGATGAAAATGCAAAATCAGTACTTAGTGGTACAGAAGATGAGGATGGACTTTTACTCAAGTCTCGTTTGGTGGCATATGTTTATGCTACTTATGAAGAGATAGAAGACTCTTTATTTAACTTTATAGACGAGTTACAACTTTTACCACTTGATGTTCAAAAATTGTTAAGTGTAAGTAATGGGGATGCAGGACATCAGATAGATTCACTCAAAGAATTAACAAGTATTGCTGATGATTTTGACCTCACTACAATTGCAGATGAAGTAAAAAATTCTATGGAACTTGTGGGAACAGAGACAATTCAGTATGCACAATTACAAAGGTTTTTAAATATTGTAGGCTTTATTCAAGAGAGTGACACTACAAAACTCAACTCCTTTTTTCAAAATCTTTATAAGGGTGCAGCATATGTCCCTGATGGAACTATAGTAGCAGAAGTAAAACCTCAAGAAGAGCTACAGACTTCACCCCCTGTAGAAGTAGCTGAAGAGAAAAGTGAGCCAACTGAAACGACAGAAGAAGTGGTACAAACATCAAATAAAGAAGTGACAGAAGCGCATAAAGCAACAGCAAAAATAATTTTAGAACAACAGTATAAAGCACTGCCTTATATTGAAACAGAGGATGATGTCAAAAGAGTAAGTACAATACTTGCAAAAGTTGCACACTTTATAGATGATATTCCAAGTGGACTAGAGACAAAAGAAAGAATTAAATCCTTTTTAGAATCATATCTTGGTATAGCAGTGCAAGTGGAACCAACAATAGAAGTGAAAAAAGAAGCACCAAAAGTAGAAATAGTCAAAGAAGTAGTAGCGAAAGTAGAAACTCCAAATGAAACAGCTCCAAAGGCTGAAGAGCCAAAAACAACTATTCCAAAAGTGGCAAAAAAACCAGTTGTTAAAAAAGAGGAAACGAAAAAAACAGTCGTTGGAAAGACCGTTAAGATAGATCAAGAGTCTATAGATTCTCTTATGAATGTAGTAGGGGAACTCTTAGTTGCTAAAAACTCCTTGCCATATTTAGCAGATAATGTTGTAACAATGACACATGATGTCATTAAACGTGAGATTATGGAAAAATATATTTTTATCAATCGTCTCTCAGAACAACTACAAGATTTAATCATGGGTATGCGAATGCTTCCTATTTCGTATGTTTTTGATAGATACCCAAAACTTGTACGTGACATTGCAAAAAAACTTGGAAAAAAAGTGACACTCAATATGTCAGGTGGAGATACAAAACTTGATAAAAATATGATTGAGATGTTGGCAGATCCTATGATTCACATCATGAGAAATTCACTTGACCATGGAATCGAGACTCCTGAAGTACGTGAACAAAAAGGAAAAAGTTCTAATGGAACGGTTACTCTTAAAGCATATGGACAATCTGATAGAATTATCATAGAAATTATAGACGATGGCGCAGGAATTAACACAGACCGTGTAGCCAATAAAGTACTTGAAAAAGGTTTAATGACACCAGAACAAATTGATGCTTTAAGTGAAAATGAACGTGCCGAGTTAGTACTGCTTCCAGGACTCTCCACAGCAGAAGAGATTACAGAGTTTAGTGGTCGTGGTGTTGGTATGGATGTTGTTAAAAAATCAATCGAGAGTTTTGGTGGTTCTATTAGCATTAGTACAGAGGCGAATAAAGGGACAGTTATCACTCTCGCTATTCCTATGTCATTAGCTGTGACATCCTTGCTTCATATTCAGATGAACGATATTCATTATGGTATTCCAATGGATAGTGTCTCAGAAACTGTGAAACTTGAAAAATCAGAAATAGAGTATCTTCATAATGAGCCATTTGTTTACATCCGTGGGGAAGTTATTCCGCTTCTTTTCATTAAGTCAATGTATAACGAAGAAGTGCATGCAGGGGAACCACTTTCTATCGTTGTACTCAATATTAAAGATAATTTATTAGCTGTTGCAGTCAATGAATTTATGGGACAGCTTGATGTTGTGCAAAAACCATTAGTTGGCATTATGGAAGGGCATCCTCTTTTTAGTGGAACAGCACTTCTTGGAAATGGGCAAATTATAATGGCGATGGATCCTTTAGGATTATTGAGTATTTCACAAAAATTAAAAGAAGATGTCATTGTTGCATAAGACACAAGACAAGAAGGAGAAGAGAAAATGATTGATTTAATTGTGTTTAGCATTGGAACGAATAAATATGCAATAAACATAGAAAATATCCAGAGAATTATTCAAGCAGTTTCTTTAACAAACATTCCAAATGCAAATAGTTTTATAGATGGAATGATGAGCCATGAAGAGAAAGTTATAAAAGTATTGAGCTTTAGAAAACTTATCGGAATGCCAAGTTATAATGAAGAATTAGCAGTTTTGTTTACCAAACTCAAAGGGGCGCATGGTGCATGGGTAGAGTCTCTTCAGGTGGCAGTAAATACAAAAAGTGAATTTACGAAAACAACAAATCCTCATATGTGTGAACTTGGAAAATGGATAGACTCTTTTACTTCTTATGATGATAGTATTTCAGTTATTTTCAATAATTTAGTAGAAAATCATAAACAACTGCATCATAAAGGTCAAGATATTCTTGATATGAACAAAGTAGATGAAAAACTTGCAAAAACTATGCTCGATGTAGATATAAACAATATTTATATAAAAACTATGGGTGCTCTTGATATTTTTGTTCAAGAGTTAAATACAGTAGCAAATTCTTTACAAAAACTCATTATTTATGAGAATGGGGAGAAGATATTTGCTATCAAAGTAGATTCTATAGAAGATATTGTGCATGCAGATGCAAGTAGTATTAAAAAAAGTAGTGATGATGAGAGTGATAATCCATTTTTAGAACTTGAGGGTGTCTTAGAACTCAATGGCGCTCTTATTAATATGATTAAAAAAGTTGAGATACCACGTTAAGGAAATAACAATGGCAATTACATATGAAAATAGTGAAGCAACATTTAGTGCTGTGATTTATGAGGATGAAGTAGTAAGCTTTAGAGACTTTTTACAAGCAAAAGCACCAGAAGAAATTAAATTAAATTTTGTAGAGTGTGATGATATTCATCTTGCTGTGATACAGCTTATTATGGCATATAAAAAAAATTATGTTTGTACATATACATTTGGCGAAAATAAAAAACTTTTTCAAACTGTTTTAGAGGGCTTTGATACTAGTGAAAACCATTGTAGTTAGTAATCGAAAGGGTGGTTCTGCAAAAACTACTACGGCCGTAAATATAGCAAGTGGTTTAGCAAAACATGGATCTGTTTTACTTTTGGATTTTGATACGCAGGGACATGCTTCCATAGGGGTAGGGTGTGACTTAAATGAAAGTCTAGGTGTGCATTCTATTTTTGAAGGTAAAACTTTAAGTGAGTCTTTTATGCCTACCGTACATGAAAATTTAACACTTGCTCCTGCACTCTCTTTTTTTGATGTGTATGAGTATGCAAATTTGAGTGGTGTTTTAAAACAGAGACTTCAAGATGAAAATATTGCTGATTTTTTTGACTATTGTGTGATTGATACACCGCCTACATTTGATGCTTTACTTAAAAACTCTTTAGAAGTGGCAGATGTTGTCCTTATCCCTTTTGTTCCCCATCATTTAGGGGTTATAGCAGTAGGACAGATGATGCGAGCGCTCTATAAAAGTGCTATTGATTTTCATCGAGAGTTAGCAGATGTATATATTTTACCAGTAATGTACAATCCTCATGTCAATGAGCATAAAGAGTCTGTCAAAAAAGTAAAAATATCTTTTGGTGAAAGTAAATTACTTTCACCTATTGGTATTGATATTAAATTAGCACAACAGTTTGCATCAGGTTCACCTATTATTTTAGATGAAAAACGTTCTAAGGGCATGAAAGATTATAACAAATGCATTCAAGAACTTCTGGTAAAGATATAAAGGAACCCCAATGAATATACTTATAGTAGATGATAATACAACAAACAGAATGGTACTAGATGCTTTTTTAGATGACTATATGGACTCAAATAGTGAAATAAAGTTTAGTGTAGATATGGCTAAAGATGGTGTTGAAGCAGTAGACCTTGCAAAAAAAACTTCTTATAGTATTATATTTATGGATATCAATATGCCGAAGATGGATGGTATTGAAGCTAGTCGTATTATCCGTTCTCATGATACACAGACAATGATTATTGCTGTTTCTGCAGCAGAAGATTCAGAGAAAAAGATAGAGATATTAGATAATGGGGCAGAAGATTATATTTCTAAACCTGTAGATGCTGATATTTTTAACTCACGATTAAGAAATTATATTTCACTTGCACAAGCAAGAACGAAAGAAAATATAAATAACAAAGAGATTAATCTTTATACAAACAAAGTATTTAGTCGGCATACAACATTTTTGCTAGATTCCGAAGATTCAGTTGCTGAATTTTGGGAATTTTTCCTTTTAAATGCACGAATAAAATCAAATCATTTAAGTGATATTATCCGTGTCATTGTTGCGATTGCTGATAAACAGATGCCTATTGATAACAGTAATAAAGTATATGTTGAGGAGTCTGATGAGAAACAGTATTTTACTTTAGTGGGCATTGATGCTTTACCTATACAAGTTGTAAAATTACTTTTAAAGAAAAACAATGTGCAAGACGGCTATAAACTTACAAAAGAAAAATTGTCTTTTGAGCTTTTAAAGATAAAGCAATATGAAGATGAGATAGAAGAAGAAAAAGCACCAGAAAAAGAGATAACACCTATTGTTGTACCACAACAAATACAAGAAGATGTTATACTACATTCACAATCATTACAAGTTTTTGACTATCTTGATGCTGATGATTTACTTGATTTAGAAGAGTATGCAGAGAACTTAAACTCTCTCATGCTCCTTGTAGGGGGCGGTGCTTTAGAAGCAGATGACATTATGGAAATGTGTACTTATTTAGATCAGATAAGTGCGTTGTTAGCACCATACACAGAAGTTTATGTGATTTCTACAGCACTGTCTGAACTTTCAACGAGTTTATCTTCACACCTTGATGTCTTTCAAACAAATTCTTCAACATTAGGTCCAATGTGTAATGCTTTTAGTAATGATTTGATGGGTTGGATTCAACAATCTTTTCATACAGGCGCGCCAAGTGTTGATTTTATGAATGATACTATCGCTGTTAATTCTCAAACTATTGCTTCTATGCTTACAATGGATGAAGAAGCTCCTGCCAGTGATGATGATTTTGATGATATTTTTGATTTTTAGGAGAGTTTATAATGTATAAAGTAAATGTCCAAAACCCATGCAGTTGTTTTATAAAAAATGGTTTTGCAGAGACTCAAGATTTTGAGTCCAAAGAAGAAGCACAGGCAGAAGCAACAAAAATGATAGAGAATATGTCAAGAAATTTTTGTCAAAAGCATGAGTTTAGTATGCAAGAAAAATTTGGGGATTTTACGATTTATATTAAACCGAGACGCTAGAACTGGTACTTTTCAAAAAGTCCATCAAGTACAATCTCATTAAGTTTCCCAACGTGTCTATAGACTTCAGCACCACTTTTATCATAGATAATTTGTGTTGGAATCATTTGCACACCAAGTGCTTGTGCTATCGCTCTCTCATTACCTACATTAATATATAAAATATTCAATTTTGGATTTTCTTTTTTAACATTAGCAAGTGTATAGCCCATTTCTTTACAACTTGGACAACTCTCAGCACCTACTTCTAAAAAGTAAGGTTCCCCATGACCAATGTACATTTTGGCAATTTGATAGGGTGTTGCACTTAATCTTTGGGTATCTGCAAAAAGATTGAGAGTAAGTAAAAATGAGAGGAAGAGAGTGATTTTTTTCATGATAAATCCAGTATATTTTTACGAAATGATAGCAAAGTAAAGTTAATGTTCACAAAGCTCTTTGACGATAATAGGTAAGAGTGCATCTTCTATAAGTGTGAGTGTTTTTTCGTACTCTTCAAGTGCTTTTCCACTTGGGTCTTCAAAGCCAATATGCATTGTTTTTACCGCTTTTGGAAACATAGGGCAAGTCTCTTTGGCAGCATCGCAAACTGTAATGACAAGGTCAAAAGCACTCTCTAAAACAGTCTCTATAACTTTAGAGTGGTATTCTTCTCTCCAGTAACCTTTTTCTTCGAGTAAAGCTTGTGCATTTGGATTTACTTTCCCACTTGCCTTGACTCCAGAACTTTGTGCATGGACACACTCACTGAGTTTTGCATTGATGAGCGCTTCAGCCATGATAGAACGGCAACTATTTCCTGTGCATAAGATTAAGACCTCTTTTTTTTGCTTCATATTTTACATCCTTTATTTTCTTTTTTTAATTCTGGTAAACTTATCTCTAAGTGGCGTATCTCTTCTAAGGCTTCTAAGCGAAATCTATCTAAAGGTGTTCTCACAGAGTAATAAGCCCAAGTGCCTTTTCGCTCAACACGGAGAAAACCAGCATCTTTGAGTATCTTTAAGTGGCGTGATAAACGCGATTGTATCATTTGTAATGCATTTTGCAAGTCACAAACACAAGACTCCCCATTTTCATCCAAAAAACGCAAAAGTAGTACGCGTGTTTCATCATTTAAGGCTGAAACTGTTTTTAAAAATATATCCATATTGACTCCATTTGTAGAATTTTAGCATAAAAAGATAATTATATCAAGATATATTGATTTATTAAGAAAAGTTTGCTACAATTTCAAAATAAGGAAAATATATGATACTTGCGTTTGGTCTTTTTTTAGTAACATTGTTGTTTATTATTTGGCAACCAAAAGATTTGCAGATTGGTACTTCTGCAGTTATTGGTGCTATAGTTGCTGTACTTTTAGGTGTTGTGAGTTTTGAAGATGTTCTCACTGTTACATCGATAGTTTGGGATGCAACCTTAGCGTTTATTGGGATTATTATACTCTCTATGGTTTTAGATGAGATAGGATTTTTTGAGTGGGCAGCCATCAAAATGGCAAAGCTCAGTGGTGGAAGTGGCAACAAGATGTTTGTCTACATTTTATTGTTAGGAGCTGTTGTGGCAGCATTTTTTGCCAATGACGGGGCAGCCCTTATCTTAACACCTATCCTTTTAGCAAAAATGAAATACCTTAAAATGAAGCCGCTACCTATCTTTGCATTTTTAATGGCAGGAGGTTTTATAGGTGATAGTGCTTCAAACCCTCTCGTGATTTCTAATCTTACTAATATTGTCACAGTAGGGTATTTTGATATTGGGTTTATTGAGTATGCAAAACATATGTTTTTACCCAATCTTTTGAGTATTGTGGCTTCTATTGCTATCTTGTGGTTTTACTTTAGAAAAGATATTCCATTGCGTGTTAATGTAGCAGAACTTCCAGAAGCTGCATCTGTGATTAAAAATAAAACAATGTTCCAGCTCTCTTGGGTTTTTCTCTTTTTGTTAATGGTAGGCTATTTTGTAGGCGATAGATACCATCTTCCAGTCTCACTTTTTGCTCTTGGGGGTGCTTTTGTATTTTTAGTGATTGCTAATTATTATAAAGCGATAAAACCTATCGCAACTATCAAAGCAGCTCCATGGCAGATTGTTTGGTTTAGTATAGGTTTATATGTTGTTGTCTATGGTTTGAAAAATGCAGGGCTTACGGACATTATCGCTTCATGGATTGTAGCACTGCAGAGTTATGGTACAAGTGTAAGTATCATTGGGACAGGATTTTTATCTGCCGTTATTAGTTCTGTTATGAACAATATGCCGACGATTATGATTATGGACATTGCCATAGATAAAGTAGGGTATGTTGGGAATGAAGCCTTAGTCTATGCAAATATTTTAGGCTCAAACCTTGGACCAAAAATGACTCCTATTGGGTCGCTTGCAACACTTTTATGGTTGCATGTTTTAGCACAAAAAGGGGTGAAAATAGGCTGGGGCGAGTATATGAAAGTAGGGCTAGTGATAACACCACCAGTACTATTAGTCGCTCTTTTAGGGTTAATTTAAAATATGGAGAAGAAAATGAAAAAAAATGTAGAAAAAACACAAAATGGTGTGAGTATAAAATTTCAAGGTATTGTACAAAAGCAAAATATTGTGAAAATGGTAGAGAACTGTTCAACAGGGAAGTGTGATTGCATGAGTGAGAGTACAAAAGCAAAGATAAAAGGGATGGATGTCAAGGGTAAAGATGGAAATGTCTCTTTAAATCTTGATGGTGAAGTCACAAAACAAGAGATAGAAGCTGCACTTAAAAAATCTAAACTCGTTTAGATTTTTTAAAACTTATAACTATATTCAAAACCACCAATGACATTAATCGAGCTGTTTTCTTTGATATATGGGGTTGGGATTTCATAAAAAAGTTTGAATTTATGATGATTGTAATAGATGCTACCAGAAAAATGTGCTAAAGCATTGAAAACATTTTTATGGACGGCATATCCATTGCTATCCGCTCTATCGAGTATGGCAGAGTAAGCTAGCAATTTTGTTTCCACTCCAGCACTTGTTGACCATCCAAAACCATTTTTTAAGCTATCAGCATCAAGGAGATTTGCTTCACCTTTTAAGTAAGGATAGTGTGCATTAAAGTTCTGTACATAATTTTGCCCAATACGCAACGTAGTACCTGCAAAAACTGAAGTGTTAAAGTTACCCAGTGTAATACCATAGTGATTGAACCAATCAGATTGTAAATTATCGCCTATAGTCCCTTGCCATGACTTCATACCATGCTGTGCTAAAAGATTAAGTGTGTATCGTGTGCTGAGTTGTGTATCCCAGCCTTGCGGTTTTTCATTTCCTATCATTGTATGAAATGTCTTTTGAATCCATTCAGCACCAGAATATTTTCCCATAATTCCAGCTTCTATGCTGTATTCGTTAAAGCTTTCTTTATCCCATTCAAGTAAAAAACTTGATAAAGAGAGATAGCCTGCATATGGAAAATCATTTTTTTGAACAGTAGTAAGCTGTGTGTTTACAGGAGTTACAATCATTTGTGTAAGATTGAGACCCCCGTTGTGATGTTTGGAATCATCAAGAGGGAGGGCAATAGAATTTGCTAAAGATAGCATCATATCAGTATAACTATTTTTATCTTCTTGAGCTGTTTCAAGCCAACTCAAAGAAGCACCATTTGTAAAATGTCCGTCATTTCCTGCAAAAAAATCATTATAAAATGTAAATGACACATTATCTGCTTCTAAAGATAAAGCAAAAAAGAGTGAGCCTAATAGTAATTTTCTATTCATATCTATCCCCTCAAAATATCTTTTACTATTATAACTCTTATACTAAAAAATAGCAAGAAAAAGTAATTTTACTCACTATCCTCTTCAGTTTCCTCTTGAAGTCCATAAACTTTATTTATCTCTTGCGATATCGAATCTATATCGTCAATAGCATCTTCATATATTTCAACTTTGTCTCCATCTTCATCTGCTTCATCAGCATTTTTAACAGCTTTATGTAGATTCGTTTCTATAGAGTGTACTTTAAATGGCATACCATACTCATAAACTATCTCGCCTCCATGTTTCCCTTGTAAAAATGTAGTAGCAGTCACACCAACAAGTAAAACGACAGCGACAGCTTCAAGAATGAACTTGTGTGTTTTACAGCCTGCAATTTTTAGTATTGCGATGAAACTTATGGCTATAGCTAAGTATAAACCAAGTGCTTTATGCTCGAGTAACTCATGTTTTCCAGCCTCACTTAAATACTGAAATATTTGTGGACCGGCTTGGTTTCCAGTGTACCACACTCCAATCATAGCAAGTGCAGAGACAAGTGTTAAACGAGAAGAGATTTTTGACATACCCTCCGTTTTTGTAAAAAGATAAATAACTCCAAAAGTTGAAGCGACTAAAGGTAAAACCATTGCAAAGTGAACTGTTGCTGGATGTAACATCATAAGAAAGCCTTATTTTAAATTTAAGAGATTATAGCATCAATTTCATAATGAAAATTGAACAAAAAATTGTAGTGATAGAAAATTATAAACCAAAAATCTTTTTTCGTCTTATTTCAAGTTTTTTTTGTAGTTGTGCTATGGAGTGGGTATTTGTGATTTGTGCAAATTCTGGTGCATAGAGAAGAAATTTTTCAAATATCTTTGCATCAAAATGTGTTCCACTATGTTCACTCATAATCTTAATGGCTTCATCATAAGAGAGAGATTTTTTATAAGGACGGCTTGAAAGTAGTGCATCAAAAACATCTATGATTGCAAAGATACGAGCATTTAAAGGTATCTTATATCCTTTGAGTTTATCAGGGTAACCACTGCCATCAAATCGCTCATGATGGTAAACAATCACATCAAGTGCATCGTGAAACCATGGCATTTCTTTGAGTAAATCTTTTCCCAATAAAGGGTGAAGTTTCATTCTCTCCCACTCCTCTGCATTGAGTGGACCATTTTTTAAAAGGATTTTATCTGCTATGCCTATTTTACCGACATCATGTAAAAATGCCCCTTTCATAAGTGCTTGTAAATCTTTTCTTTTCATTCCTAGAGCTTCCCCAATGATACTTGCCATATAAGCTACTCGAAAGTTATGGGCGCCTGTTTCATGGTCTCTAAGCGCTGCCGCATGTCCTAGTGTTTGTGCAATTTTGATGTTATATGTCAACTCCATTTTTTGGTTTTTAAAAGAGACTCTCACGAGCCAAATCAAAGGAAATATCGCACCTGCAAGGAGTGTTAGTAGTGTTGTCTCATTCATAAATAAATCCACTACTTATAGTAAGTATCCCTAAGAGTAAGAGAGTAATAGCACTCAAGTTTCCCGCTTGGTTTTTGGCAAAGAGATAGGAGTAAAATGCTTTGAGGATATTGTTACTCCCTGTGGCTATTAGGATGGCAGTCGCTGCACTTGAGGGAGTGACTGTAAATTTTGAAGAGAGGATGGAGAGGACAAAAGGGTCAATGTCTGTAAAACCTACGATAAAAGAGAGTATATTCAGTCCTACATCTCCAAACCTATTTAAAACAAAGTGTGTTAAAACAGCCATAATGATAAATAAAAAAGCAAATAAAAAGGCAGTGCTTAACTCTAAAGGATTTGTATCTTGCATATTTGCTGAAGTGCTGTTCGTATCTTTAGCAGACTTTTTGTAAAAGAAAAGTGCAATAGCTGCTGTAATGAGCGTAAAAATGAGAAAAGGGAGGAGAAGAATGTTGGCTATTTCAAAGTTAAATGCATAGGTAATCCCTAGTAATCGTAGATACATCAACGCTGTTGCAATGACAATCGAGGCAGCAAAAAGATGGGGTGTATTGCCTGCTGATGCTTTTTTAGCGAGAACAATAGTTGTGGCAGTACTTGAGTAAATACCTCCAAGAATACCTGTGATAAGATACCCTTTATCGCTAAAAATGTACTTTTTAAGAATATATCCAACATAAGAAAAAAGGGAGACAACAACTACTGCTAACCAAATTTTAAAGTAAGATACGGGGATAAAAGGTGCAATCTGTTCATGGGGCAGTAAAGGGAGAACAACACCACTCAGTAAGATGAGTTTTGCAAATATTTCTATCTCTCGTTCATCAAATATCGTATAAAAATGCTCTAAGCGTTTGTTAATATTTGATATAAAGACTACAGCTACAAAAACAATCAACAAAAACCAAATATCAAACTTCACAACAATCATACCAAAACTATAAACAAGTGTAGAAAGAAGAAAGATAATAATTCCACTTTTAGAGTTTTTTAGTTTCTGAAGATAAAAGAGAGCAAGGTGAATAACAACGGCAATATAGCCAATAAGATAAGCATAGAGATGAATTTTTGCAAAAACATAGCCAATAAGTGCGATAAAAGCGAATGTTCTGACACTGCCTATCTCTTTTGTTAAATTTTTACTGATACTGTGTGCTTTGACCTCTAAGCCTATCAACAAACCTGCGATGACAACAACAATAAGCTCAACCCACTGTTCATGTAAGAGATGTTCTATCATGTTGATACCCTCATTAAAAAATAATTAAGAGTATTTTAGCATAAATGTATTAGGAAGCAAGATAATAAGTAATATTTGTATGGAAATGATTTGAATGGTTACTAAAAAATAAGAATTTAAGAGGAAGTAAAAAGGGCTAAATAGCCCTAAATTACGATGTTAGAAATTATTCTGCTACTTCCACAACGACTGGAGTTGATTCCCAGATACCGTGTTTTGTACAATAACCATGAGCGATTAGGTTAAGTTTTTTACCCATTGGACGGATGTTAAAAGTAACTTCTGCATGAGATTTTTCATTTCCTAGTGTTCCTGGAACAAAAGAAGTTGATGCAAGTTTTGTTTCACCATTGTAAAGTGTGATACTTTCAATATAGTGATCAAAATCATCTGGGTGAGTGTATTCTTGACCCATTTTAACATTTACTGCAAGCATTTCACCTTTTTTAGCATCACCTTCAACTGTGATAAATGGTGAGTGACGGTCAATTAAGTCCTTTTTCGCTTCTCTTTCTACTGTGTCAATGTCAACATACTTGTTAATCTTTGGCATATTCATTCCTTGTGTTTTATTTGTGTTATTGTAGCTATAAAAACATTTACTTAAACATAAATAAGACAAATATTGTCTTATTTAAGATAAATTTTATTTTACTGTTTTTGAAAGTGTGATTTCTCTGCAATAACTGGGTAAAAGTATCCATATCCAAAATCTTTATCAACGGAAATCATCCCTTTTGCAATTACTATATCTCCTACTTTAGGTACAGCTTCTGTAGTAGTGAAAACGATATCGTCCATATTTTGAAAACGACTACCATCTTCTATATGTATCCAGTTACGTTTCATAATACCTACAGATGTTTTAGTAACTTTTCCACGTATTTGAATCTCTTTATTTGCATATTTTTTAGGATTTTTAAAAAGTTCTGCAAGAACTATAGTTCCTTTTTGCACATACTTTGAAGTCATAATATTTGGTTTAATATCTTCGAGTTTCTTTTTTTGTGTTGGTGCTGGTTCTGATGCAAAAAGAATATTGTCAAAAGTTCTGTTAAGTGTTTTTGATTTAAAGTTTTTCATCCAACCTTGTTCTAAAAACTTGACCCTTTGCCCAACTTTAGCATCTCTTAGTGTCATCGCAATCCAGTAAGTATTTTTCCCTTCATCTACCTTCATATATGTATATCCTCCACTGCTCATAGTTTCAACAATTTTTGCAGTATGCTCTGTGTTTGCGAGTAGCCCAAGATTGAGAAGTAGTAAGAAAATGATCGCTTTCATTTTTATCCTTTTTTTGATTTTCTTAATTGTATACAGATTTAGTTAATCACTTCTTAACCAAAAAGTGCTGTTTGTTGGACTTTAATTAGTTTTTGTACCGTTTATTTAAAAAACCAATGCTCATTTTTTCCATGCTTTGGGATACAATGAGCATCTGATGTTACGATATATCATAGTTTAAAGGGTATTTTATGCATCTGCTTTTTTAATTAAGTCAAATTTTCTAAGTTTTTTTAGATTATGTTTAGGTTTATGTTTTAAAAAGTGTTAGTTGATTTGTCAGTAAAAAAGTACTATATAAGCCTATAAAAGCTACTGACAGTTATTGTGAAAATCTCTTGAAATCCCTTGTTTTAGGGGTTTTTAGACGATGGTACCAGAGAGGGGATTTGAACCCCTAAGCCGTGAGGCGGCGGATTTTGAATCCGCTATGTATACCGTTCCATCACTCTGGCATAGTAAATGCTTAATGGGATTATAATAACTGTTTACTTAAAGCAGTGTAAAAATAAGATAAAATTTAAAAATAAATACTATTTTGTCGATATATCATATAGAATCAATATACTTCTGGAGGTGTATTATGCGTATAACATCAAGTATGTACTATGAAAATCTTTATAGTACAAACAACAATAAATTAAATCAAAAATTATTTGATGTCAATAGACAGATAGCATCTGGGCAGAAAATAGAATATGCACAGGATGATGTGACTACATTTACAGAGACGATGCGTTTAGATAACGAAATCACAACATTGAGTCAAACAAAAATAAGTACACAAAATGGCTATAATGTTTCTAATCAAACTGATGAAGTATTAAACGAGTTTGAAACAAGTATGAATAGAATGCATACACTTTTAGTACAAGCTGCAAATGGGGCAAATGATGAAACATCATTAGATGCTATTGTAAAAGAATTAAAGGGTACTAAGAAAAATCTCCAAAGTTTGGCAAATACTTCTATAAATGGACGATTTCTTTTTTCTGGGTCAGCTATAGATACAAAGCCTATTGCAGATGATGGAACATATAATGGAGACAATGGTGTACTGAATGCGTTTGTTGGTTCACAAAATACACAGCAATATAATCTTAGTGGTGCAGATATGTTTCTAGGTGAAGAGAGTTCAAGAAAAAGAGAAATAACTGCAAATGTAGTGAGTGATAATTTGATTGACGGGGGAGTAATTACCACAGATAATACTCTTAGAGACCTTATGGGTGATATTGATGACAATAAAGATACGGTCAATAAAGATTACTTTTACATACGAGGCACAAAAAGTGATGGAAGTGCTTTTAAAACGAAATTAGCACTTGATGATACTCTTAAAGTAAGTGATTTAATGACCGAAATTGGTAAGGCATATGGAAATACTGGAAATTTAGATGTTGTCAATGTAACATTAAATGCAAATGGACAAATAGTTGTACAAGATAAACAGAATGGTTCAAGTAAGCTTGATTTTCATATGATTGGTGCTGTTGATTTTGATGATAGTACAAGTACAAGTAAAGCAAATGTTGATGATATTGATGATTTAAACATTGGTGAAAGTGATTATGCTCAAGTAAAAGATGATACTGATGGGAGTACAAACCATCTATTTGTACATGAATTTATAAAGTCGGGATTACAACCAGCATTAGGAGCAGCAGATAAAATTGAAGGTATTGTGTATGATAGAGCAGAATTTTCTAAAAATGGTGCAAAACTCTCATCAAATGTGCCACAGATTTTAACAGCAACTAATGCCTTTGCTTCTCCCTCAACAAAAATTTCAGAAGTTGCTGATTTAACACAGGGGACTGCGGGAACACTCAATGGAACTGTTTTTAATTTGACTGGAAAAGATATTGCTGGAAATAATTATAGCTACGAAGTACACTTAGATAAAAATGACCCAGCAGATTCTACTAAAAATGGGTCTTATTTTACTCCAGATGGTGGAACAACTAAGTATCATATATATGATATGGATCCTGCTGGAAGAAAAGCGGTCGATGCAGATGCAATGACTTATCAACAGTTGATGGACACTGTAAATATGGCAGTAACAAATAATCTCCCAACAGCAGATACCGCTGATAAATATGATGAAGCTATCAAAAATTCAGACCTACAAGGAAAAACAGAATTAAGCTATGATGGTAAAATCACTTTTTTTGACCAATCATCTAGTGATACAAAAGCAACTATTTCTTTATATGATTCAAATAGTGACAATTTTCTTAAGAGTGCATCAACAATGACATTTAATGCCAATAATGCACTTACAATCACTGACCCAAAAACAGATTTTTTCAAATCAATAGATGAAGTGATAACAGCTGTTTCAGATTATAAAGTGTATCCGGATGCAAAAAGTGGAACATTAAGAAATGTGGGAATTGAAAATGCTATACAAAAAATGGATGATTTGCAAATACATGTATCTAGGATGCATGCAACAGTTGGTTCACAGTCAAATACTTTAAATACTTCATTAGAGAGGACACAAATCCTTGAAGTAAGTACAAAATCATTGCGTTCTTCAGTGATAGATACAGATTTGGCAGAATCTTCATTGCAATTAACGCAACTTAATCTCAATTATCAAGCAATGCTCTCTACTGTGAGCAAAGTTTCTAAATTAAGCTTAGTAAATTATTTGTAATAACATGATTTTTGCTATACTTCCTTTTATCTTTTTTAAGGGTGTTTTGTATTGAAAGAAACTTTTTTTATCGTATTATTTAGTATTATTATATATCTTGGAGTCTCTACTCTTTTTAGCTCAACAGAGTTAATGGGGAGTTATGGCTCTTTATTTGCATCATATAATCAACATTATTTTGGTTATATTTCTTTTGTCTATCTTTTTGGTTTACTTGTTCCTCTTTTTTTATTTTACAAGAACACAAGATTAGATTTTAGAAAATCTCAGATTATTATCGCTTCAACCTTGTTGTTTTTTGCAGCACTTTTATTTCAGGCATTGTTAGTGACCCATGAGTTTCGAGGAAAATTTGGTGCTGATTTTGTAGATTTTTTATCGCCTTATATTGGCTTGTTTGGTTTATGGATTTTTTGGTTTATGATAACTCTTTTAGGTTCTTTAGTCATACTAGATAAAAGTGTTTCTGAACTCTCAGACATACTATATCAACTTATAAGCAATACATTACCAAAAAAACAACTCAAGCAAAAACAGCCACAAAAACAAGAGAAAACAGTACAAAGAGAAGTGAAAAGAGAAGTAAAAAAACAAGTGCCTACTCCTCAGATTGAAGAAAAAATTGTGCAAAAAGAGAATGTTAAAGAAATTCCTGAAGTAGTCGTTGAAAAAATTACCGAAGAAATTGTAGTAGATGTTGAACCTGTAGAAGAAGTGCAAATACAAGAAGAAGAGATAGATACACCAAGTTATCTTCGTAAGGAAGAGAAAAAAAATATTTTAGATATTGCTTCACAAGTGAAAGAAGAGAAAGAACAAAAAACGATTGTAGTTGTTGAAGAGTTAGAAGAGAATGCAAAACTTTTAGAAGATATAGATAAGGGACAAGTAGAGAAACCGATAAATTTTAAACTTCCCTCAGTAGATTTTTTGCAAAAACCACCAAAGATAATTAAAAATATTGATGAAAGTGAACTTGATGATAAAATTCGCTACCTTATAGATAAACTTGCACACTTTAAAATAGATGGAGATGTGGTACGTACATATGCAGGTCCTGTCGTTTCTACATTTGAGTTTAAACCTGCTGCAAATGTCAAGGTAAGTAAAATTTTAGGCTTGCAAGATGATTTAGCGATGGCACTCTCAGCGGAGACTATTCGTATTCAAGCACCTATCCCTGGAAAAAATGTTGTAGGAATTGAGATTCCAAACGATACTGTTGATACAATATATCTTCGTGAAATTTTAGATGATAAACTTTTTAAAGACTCTTCCTCTCCATTAACTATAGTACTGGGGAAAGATATTGTAGGGAAGCCTTTTGTTACTGACTTGAAAAAATTACCACACTTACTCATCGCGGGAACTACAGGAAGTGGTAAAAGTGTTGGGATAAATGCTATGATACTTTCACTTCTTTATAAAAATTCACCAGATCAACTCCGTTTACTGATGATAGACCCAAAAATGCTAGAGTTTTCAACTTATAATGACATCCCACATTTACTCACTCCGGTGATTACAAAACCAAAACAAGCCATAGCAGCCTTGAATAATATGGTAAATGAAATGGAACGACGTTATGAACTTATGGCAGATGCGAGAACAAAAAATATTGAGAACTATAATGAAAAAATGAAAAAAGAAGCAGGAGAAGAGTTTCCTTATATCGTTGTAATTATAGATGAACTTGCAGATTTGATGATGACAAGTGGAAAAGATGTTGAGTATTCTATAGCCAGACTTGCACAAAAATCGCGTGCCTGTGGTATCCACCTTATTGTTGCTACACAACGTCCCTCGGTAGATGTTGTCACAGGTCTTATTAAGGCCAATCTCCCTTCTCGTATCTCTTATAGAGTAGGGCAGAAAATAGATTCTAAGATTATTTTAGACCAAATGGGTGCAGAGTCACTGCTTGGTCGAGGGGATATGCTCTTTACACCTCCTGGTTCAACAGGACTTGTACGTTTACATGCACCTTGGGCAACAGAAGAAGAGATAGAAGAAATTGTTGAGTTTATAAAGGCACAAAGAGCGCCAAATTATGATAAAAGCTTTTTAGTCGAAGAGAGTGAATCAAGTAGTGCATCAAATGAATCTTATGAAGAGTTAGATGAACTTTATGAAGAGGCAAAAAATGTTGTACTAACAGATAGAAAAACCTCTATCTCTTACCTCCAAAGAAAATTACAAATAGGTTATAACCGTTCTGCTCGTGTCATAGAACAGCTTGAACAAGAAGGTGTATTATCTACTCCAAATGCAAAAGGAATGCGAGAAATCCTCTAAAACCCTTCCTAAACGTTACTATATTAAACATAAAATCTAAAACTATTTTAAAGATGTTTAGTATCGTAACACTTCATTATAGAACTTTAAATTCTTTAGATATAATACTTCAAATTAAAATCAGGACATAACTATGGCATTTTTAGAAGATTATAAAGCACATGTTGCAGAGCGTGAAACACTTGGTGTTCCCCCTTTACCTCTCTCCGCTGAACAAACAGCAGAATTAATAGAACTTATTAAGGCAGATTGTACAGACGAGTTGTTAGATTTACTTACAAATCGTGTAGCTCCTGGTGTAGATGATGCAGCCTATGTAAAAGCAGCATTTTTAAATGATGTAGCTGCTGAGAAAGTATCTGTGGATGCTATCGCTCCCCAAAAAGCAGTACAGATGCTTGGTATGATGCTCGGTGGTTACAATGTAAAACCGATGATTGATGCACTCTCTTCTTCAAATGAAGCAGTTGTTAAAGAAGCAGTAGAAGCACTCAGTAAAACACTTTTAGTGTATGATGCATTTAATGATGTAGAAGAATTACATAAAGCTGGAAACGCAGCAGCAACTGAAGTGATGACTTCATGGGCAAATGCAGAGTGGTTTACTGGAAAAGATGCACTTGCTGAGGAAATCACAGTAACTGTTTACAAAGTTCCAGGGGAAACAAATACAGATGACCTCTCGCCAGCATCAGAGGCATTTACTCGTTCAGATATTCCTCTTCATGCAAACTCATTTTTAGTAAATAGAATGGATAATCCACTAGAAACAATGGCAGAACTCAAGAAAAAAGGACATCCTCTTGCTTATGTAGGTGATGTTGTTGGTACTGGTTCAAGCCGTAAATCGGGTGTAAACTCTGTGCAATGGCATATGGGTGTTGATATTCCTGGTGTTCCAAACAAACGCACTGGTGGTGTTGTTCTTGGAAATACTATCGCTCCTATTTTCTTCGCAACAAGTGAAGATTCTGGTGCCTTACCTTTAGAACTTGATGTTTCTCAAATGGAAACGGGTGATGTTGTTACAATTTACCCTTACAAGGGTGAAGCACATAAAGATGGTAAGTGCATTGCAACTTTTAAACTCAATCCTAACACTATAACTGATGAAGTTCGTGCTGGTGGTCGTATTCCATTGATTATTGGTCGTGGTTTGACTTCTAAAGCTCGTGCTTGTTTAGGTTTAGGGGCATCTGACACTTTCTTAACTGCCCAACAACCTGCAGACACTGGCAAAGGTTTCACACTTGCACAAAAAATGGTAGGAAAAGCTTCAGGTCTTGCTGGTGTTCGCCCTGGTATGTATGTAGAGCCTGAGATGAGTACAGTTGGTTCTCAAGATACAACGGGACCTATGACTCGTGATGAGATTAAAGAGCTTGCGGCACTTGGATTTAATGCTGATTTAGTGATGCAATCATTTTGTCATACAGCAGCTTACCCAAAACCATCAGATGTTGTAATGCACCATACACTTCCTGATTTTATCTCAAACCGTTCAGGTGTTGCGCTTCGTCCGGGTGATGGGGTTATTCACTCATGGTTAAATAGAATGGTTCTTCCAGATACTGTTGGAACAGGGGCAGATAGCCATACTCGTTTTCCTCTCGGTGTCTCTTTTCCTGGTGGGTCTGGTGTTGTTGCATTTGCAGCTGTTACTGGTTCTATGCCTCTTACTATGCCTGAGTCTGTACTTGTACGATTTAGTGGTGAAATGCAAGCAGGTATCACACTTCGTGACCTTGTAAATGCTATTCCTTACCAAGCGATTCAAGATGGTCTTTTAACTGTTCCTAAAGCAGGAAAGAAGAACATTTTTGCTGGACGTGTTTTAGAGATAGAAGGACTTCCACAACTTAAAGCTGAACAAGCATTTGAGCTTTCTGACTCTGCAGCTGAACGTTCTGCTGCTGCTTGTACTGTTCTTTTAGATACAGCACCGATTGAAGAGTACTTAAAATCAAATGTTGTACTTTTAGAGTCTATGATAGCAGATGGTTATGAAGATAAACGCACACTCGCTCGTCGTGTTGAAAAGATGAAAGAGTGGTTAGCTAACCCTTCACTTATGAAACCAGATGCAGATGCAGAATATGCAGCTGTTATTAACATAGACCTTAACACTATTACTGAACCAATCTTAGCTTGTCCAAATGACCCAGATAATGTAAAACTTTTAAGCGAAGTTGCTGGAACTGAACTTCACGAAGTATTTTTAGGTTCATGTATGACAAATATTGGTCACTATCGTGCAGCTGGTGAAGTAATGCGTGGCGAATCTGCAGTTGCGGTTGAGAAATTTTGGATTGTTCCACCAACAAGAATGGACGAACAACAACTCATTAACGAAGGTTACTATGATGTGTATAAAGCGATTGAAGCACATACAGAAGTTCCAGGATGTTCTTTATGTATGGGAAATCAAGCTTCAGCTCGCGTTGGTTCTACAGTTTTCTCAACATCAACACGTAACTTTGATAACCGTCTTGGTAAGGGAACTCAAGTTTATCTTGGTTCTGCTGAGCTTGCAGCTGTTTGTGCAAAACTTGGTCGTATTCCAACAGTTGAAGAGTACATGAGTATTGTTCCGAGTAAGCTTGCTGGAAAAGAAGATGATGTTTACAAATATCTTAACTTTAATGAAATTAAAAATTATCACTTAGAAGAGCGTTCTGTTGCTCAAGAGAAATATGATGTGACAATCAAACCAGTATAATTTTTTTATGCTAAAATGGTGGTAAAAAATAAGGATATATTATGTATGGAAATGATTTACTCATTGCATTTACATTTATGGCGCTTCTTTTTTTACGCCAGATTGCTATTTTAAAGCAACCAAACAAGATTAATTATGCCCCCTTAATGGTGGGCGTAGGTGCGATTAGTTCTGTCGTACATTTTATTATCCATCCTGAGCATACAAATGTTGTTCTTCTTTTAAGAGAATCCTTCTTCCCACTTTTAGTTGCACTTTTACTCTATCTTGTCCTTAACATTTTACATCAAACACAACAATCTGAAAGTGCAAGAACACAAGATGAATTTTTGAAAGTTTTAGTACAAGAGATAAGTGGACTCAAAGAGTTTATGCGGGAAATTGAATATAGAGTTGCAGCCTCACATAAAGAAGATTTGATTGTGCAAGAAAAAGTACGTCAAAAGTTTAAAGATGATATAAAAGCATTGGATGTAATCAAGCTCAATCAAGATAAGTTTAGTCATAAGTTTGATGAGATGGAAGCTTGGCATGAAAAAGTTTCAGATGCTTTTTCCCATTTTACAAAAGAGCAGCTTCCTGAACTTGATAATGTCGTACATAAACATATAGATATTTTAAGAGTTGCTGAACAAGACCACTATAATCAAATCAATACAGTTTTAAAAAAGGCTGTAGAGAGTCGCTCGGATATGTCTGATGATATGGAAGAAGTAAAAGAACACCTTGGTCAAATGAAGCATATTTCTGATGATATTGCAAGAAGTATTACCAAACACACTTTAGAGCAACTCTCAGGAGTTACAAAATCTTTTGAAAATCAAATACAAGGCTTAAAATCTCATTCAGAAGCTGTCAAAACATCACTGTTAGAAAGCGAGACTACATTAAGCACTATCCGTGCTAAAAGCGAACTTATTATGAAACAAATGATACTCTCTTCAAAAAAGATGGATGCGCTAGAAGAACAAACAGTAGGAATGGATAGCATTTATACAAATTTAAAAGAGTTAGTACTCGATGTAGAGATGATGAAGTCTGACTATATTAAATCGCAAGCTGAACTGCATATGATTGCTAGAGATATAGGTCTTTCTAAAGATGAAAAAATAGATATTATGAAAAAACAGATTGACTCTTTAGGAGAAAATCTGAGTAAAAAGATAGATGAATCTTTAGAAAAATTGCATGAACATTATCACATAGCAGAAGATGACATAACCCAGAGTGTGCAAATGCTTTCTAAAAAAGCAAAGCTCAAACAAGGGTATGAAAATTTTGAGTCTAAAAAGTAAGTTTCTTACTTTCAGGGGGATTAGTTTTAAAAACTTCCTTAAAACCATTTGCACGTAGTTCTCTTGCTTTTCCATTAGCATACGGTGATAAATAATAAGCCCTTTGGATACATTCATCTACATCGTAATTGTTATCATACATAAAAATGACATTTTTATCGAGCTTATGGATTTGGGTGGAAACAGACCGAGTATATGCAATAATAGCTTTATGGTGCCTATCATACTTGTGTCCCATACCCATAAAGACAAATTTTCCACTGAGACGAATGTCTGAAACATCAATATAATTGAGCTTTTTATCATAGCGTGTGAATTGGTTTGAAGTGTACTTATCTAAATCTGCATCAAACTCTTCCATGATTGGTGTTGGTTCAATGTTTTCTCTGTTGTATGTAAATAAGTATCGAATTTCTACAAGTTTTCCTTTGTAGTGCTGTTTGAGTCCTGCATTTAATATATATGCCTTTGGGTCTTCATTGAGTTCTACAATTTCATCATATTTATCAAATCCATCTTCTTGTAAAAATTTACTCATTTTAAAGCCAAGAGGGGATGTCTCAGGGTTAAAGAGAAAAATAGTTCCAGCAACACTCTTGCGTTTTTTCTTGAGCATTGCATTGACATCATCGACTGTAATTTTTTGCTCTTCACTTTCGTTTATGTAAAGATAATGTTCGACTAAATAGTCCATATCGAAATTTGTTGTATACTTACCAAATACTTGCATATTAAATCCTATAATTATTGTTGAAAGTATACTATAATTAAATGAATGGCTGAAAACCCCTATAATAGGGAGTTTAAAAGTTTTTTTAAAAGAATTTTTAAAAGAATTTCATAATTTTAGTACAAAAGCATGAAATAATATTATTGTAACTTAAAACATAAGTGTAAACATAGGAGAGTTTACAGTGGCAAAAAGTAAAAAAGTAAAATATGAATATTATAGAAAGGTGTTAAATCCAGAGCAAAAAGCCTTATTGGGTGATTTGAATGAATTTAAGGTTGGTATACATAAGATAGAGAATAAGCATAAAGATTTGATTAAAAGCTATTTAAATATAGCATTTAATGAAGTTTTAGTAAATATTAATGAATTTGATAGGGATAGTGCAACTGCATATATTAAATACTCTTATGATAAAGCATTAGTTACATTATATAAATTGAAAGTTCCAAATTTTAGAGAGTTAAATTTAAAGAAGAAAGTTGATACTACTACACTTAAAGAAGCAATTGAGCTTTTTATTAAGAGAAAAGAATTTAAAAAAATGAGTAAAGGCACATTGAAAAATTATAAATCTCATACTTTATCAACTTTTTTATTTTTTAAAGAGAATGAAGATATTGATAATATTACAACACAAGAAGCTTATAAATATCAAGAATTTTTAAAAGATGAAGTTAAATTGGGTAATAGTGCTATTAATAATAAAACAGCATTTCTAAGTGGTGTTTATAAAGAATTAATAAGATTAAATAAAGCTGAAAAAAATCCATTTAAAATAGAATATATGGAAGTAGAAGAAAGTGATAAAGAAGCATTTAGAGATAATGATATTAAAAAATTGTTAGATAATTCTAATGATAAAGATTTTCAATTATGTTTGAATTTGGGAATTTATTCAGGATTTAGAATTGGAGAAATTTTTAGGCTACAAATTGAAAATATAAATTTAAAAGAAAATTTAATTGAAAGTAAGTTGAAAGATACTAAAACAAAAAAACATACAAGAACTATTCCAATTCATCCATTATTAAAACCACTATTAATTGAAATAATTGGAAATAGAAAAAGTGGTAGATTAGTTTATAATGATAGTAAAAATGCTATTACTTCAATTCAGAGTGAAATTGGTAGATATGTTAAAAAGACATTGAAAAATGACAACAAAACATTTCACTCAACAAGAAGTTCATTTGCTCAGAAAATTGAAACTTATGGTTTAAAAGATATTAAAATTTTAATGGGTCATAAACAAAAAGATATTACTGTTAAGTCATATCTTAAAAGTAATGTAAACTGGAATAGAAAAGTTGAAATGATTAATCAGATTAATTATAAAACACTTTAATATTTTGCTCTGCTCTGCTCTTGCTCTTAGCTCAATGCAATTGCTTAATGAGGTTCGGAGAACCTCTAATTAAGTTTATTCCCTTTTTTAAAAGAGGAAATAAACCTTGCTTATAATTAATTGTAAAGTAAAAGGAATTTACAATGCAATTGACTGTAAGCACAAGAATAGAGAAAAGAAATAAAAATGAAGAGAAAAGTTTGCTTTGGCATAATGTCAGAGCATCAAAGAAAGTTGATAATGTAAGAGATGACACAAAAAATATTAAAGTTTTTGCTTTTGAAAATGGAAAAGTTGGCTCAATAGAATTAAACACAAATAATAAAAAGCAAAACATAAGAGTGCTTGAAAAATTACAAGATAATATTGATAGTCTTGATAAGGAAATGGAAGAGGATTACAAAAAAGAAAAAGGTAAAAAAATTCCAAAGAATGCTGTTAAATTTTTTAGAGGAGTGATAACATTTGGAAGTGATAGAGTAGTAGAAGAGACTGAAACTAAAAGTTTAAATGAAGAGGAAGTTGAAGCTATAAATGCTAAAAATGCTAATGAAATGGATTTGGCTGCAATTAATTATATGAAAAATTTAGAAAAAGAATTTGGAATAAAGATAGCCTATATTACAAGGCATTCAGAGGAAAAAACAATTCATTATCATTATACTGCAACTCAATATAATTTCAGAGAACATAAAATGTTCACAAGTGGATTTAGAAAAAGAGATATGAGTAAATTTGGAGAAACCTTGCAAAATTTGGTTCATAGTAGTTTTAGTGGCTTAGGTTTTCAAAGGGGCAAAAAAGGCTCTAAAAATAAGCATTTAGATATAAAAGCAATGCATTCAAATGAAATTAAAAGTCTTGAAATTGAAAGTATGAAATTATCAAAAGATATTAAAAAGAAAAATCAATTGAAAATTCAAAGTGATATAAATTATAATAATTTTGTAAGTGCCAAAGAAGTGTATGATTTTAAACAAGATAAGAAAGCTGGAAAATATATTTCAAGAACAGAACATGAAGAAAAAATATCAAAAGTGAAAGAATTAGCAAGAGAAGCTGTTATCTCTTCAAAAAATGAAGTCAAAAATACTATTGAAAAATTTGAAGAACTTAGAACTTTAAAAAGAATGTTAGATAGAAAAATCACAATATTAGAAACAGAAAACAGTGGTTTAAAGGCTAAAATAGGCACTTTAAACAGTGATTTAGAAGAAGTAAGAGATTTTATAGAAGATAAGAGTTTAAGTGAAGAATTTGAAGCTTCACAACAATTAAGCATAGAAGAAACAGAAGCAAGTGAATTAAATTATTCTCATGGTTTTAGTATGTAATTATATATATTACTATATAGTAAATCATATAGTTTAATAAAAATTTAAGTTTTTATATGCTAAATTCTTACAAATTATAAAATTCTTTAATATTTTTTTTAGTTTTTTTCTAAATTAATATTTTTGAGCTTATAATTATCATCCAAAGAGATTAATTATCTCAGCTCTTCTCAGGCAGCTGAAATAATTAATTGCATTTGGATAGTAGCCTGAGAACTGTTATCCCCAAAGGATACAGTTTGAAAGCTACTACTCAAAGAACTTCTTTAAACTTCAACAAAGAAAAATCAACACTTGTTAATCAAATTGATACACTACAAGAAAATCATAGTAATTATTTCTTTTTAACTTATGTTTTACATAGTAAGAACATAGCAGATAAGGACATTAAAGCTATACAAAATCAAATCATTGACAAAATGAAGCAACAAGATAAAAACAGCAAAATTTTAGCTTTTACTGTTATTAATAAAGAAGAATTGGGAAACCATTTCAGCAATATACATTTTCATATTTTATATTTTACAAATAAAAATTTTAATAAAAATAAATTCTATATAAAAAGTAATAAAATAAAACAATATAAATTCAAAAATAAAAATGATTATGAAATAAAAAAAGCAAGTCTAGGATTAACTTACACAATAGATAGACACCTAATATTGGGGGCTTACAACAATATTCAGTTTGAAAATTTCATCAATGTGAATGAATTAGAAGATGAAGTTAAGTTTAAATTTGATAAGAATTTATTTGAGATAAAAAAGTTTAAAGCAAGAAAAATCAGAGAATTAACAAGAAGAATAGAAGCATTGAAAATGAAGATTCAAGAGTTTTTAGATAATAAACATTACTTTAAGATTTCAAAATATGAAAAAGAGATTTACAGATTAGAGTCAGAACTTGAAGAACTTAAACCTAAGAAGAAAAAAGTTGTTATAAGTAAATCAAAGTTAAAAATTCAAAGTTTTGTGAGAAGTTTAACCCTCTTAGATAGTGCAAAAGTAGGACTTAAACAGCTATTTAAAAACATTAAGGACATTTGGGTTGCAAACAGGAAAATGTCAAAATTTGGAGTGTTTGTTTATAGTGTGTTTTAAAATTATTTTAGTTTTTTGTTGTATTTCATTTAATGTAATTACAGTTTTATCATCTATAACTATGCCATTTTTTTCATATTTTCCTCATTTTATCAATTATTTTTAAATTATTTTTATTAAATTTTAATTTTTTCTTTAATCTTGAGATATAAAAAAGGATATAAGTACATAAATTGTATAAAGTATTTTCTCAAAAACACCTTTACCCTATATATATTATATATATAGAATTATGGACTCATGAAAATTTAGGCTAATAAAAACAAAAAAAGTTTTAGAAAGAAGAAAAAAAAGAATGTGCCAAAGTAATTAAATTCTTATATTGTGTTGTTTGGTGGTGTGAAACCTTGATAGGCAAAAAAGAAAACAAAGAAAACAAATATGCAAAATATAAATGAAACCACCTTATGGGTGTTTGTCAAGTCTTTATCTATTACTTAAAAATATGGCTTTATGCTATCTGTGTAAGTTCTTCTTGAAGAACGGTAACAGATATATAAAAAATAATTTTAATAATAGACCTTAGGACTTTACTAACTAAGCTATAAGGATATAAAATTTTTATGAATATCAAGGTTGAACCAACAGAACAACTTCAAGACATTCTTTTTAAGTAAAAAACTTTTTTTATTTTATTGGTAATTAGTGGAAAATGGCACATAATTTTGAGATTTTAGAAGAATGAGAGTAAAACATTAGAAGAGTTTAAAACTTAAAAAAAATTGAAGTTGTACAAAGTGAGAGACAATCTCTTTTTAAGATAAATTTAGATAATATTTTTGAAGAAAAGATAACAATCACTTAATTTAAGCTTAAAAAATCAATATTTTATCTGTTTGTGGAATTATACTATAATTATGAGTATGATACAAAAATTATTACTCATTTTATTTCCACTACTCCTCTTTGGCGCAAAACCGCATTTGCTTCTGTTAGGTGTTTATAAAGATCAAAATGTTACTAACTGGGTAATGAGTGAAAAACTGGATGGTGTACGAGCATATTGGGATGGAAAACATCTAGTAAGTCGTGGTGGGAAGATAATTCATGCACCTGCTTGGTTTACAAAAGGATATCCAAAATTTCCTATAGATGGAGAACTTTGGAGTAAACGCAAGGATTTTGAAAATATTAGTTCAATCGTTCGTGATAAAAATCCATCTAAAAAATGGCATGAAATTAAACATTATATTTATGAAGTTCCTTTTGCAAAAGGAGGACTTTTACAAAGACTGAAAAAAGTACGACCCTATGAAAATAGTGTTATAATAGTACTAAAACAAATAAAAGTAAAAGATAAAAAAGCTTTAGAAGTTTTTCTAAAAAGTGTAGAAAAAAAAGGAGGGGAGGGTGTTGTTGTCCGAGACCCTTATGCTCCTTACATTGCTAAGAGAACTAACAAAGCCCTTAAAGTCAAAAGCTTTTTAGATACGGAGTGCAGAGTACTTGCTTATAAAGAAGGCAAAGGAAAGTACAAAGGGCTCATGGGTTCGCTAAAGTGTCAGCTTACAGATGGAACACTTTTTTTTATTGGTAGTGGATTTACTATAAAAGAGAGAAAAAATCCACCTCCTCTTGGAAGTGAGATTACTTTTAAGTATAAAGAGATGACGAAGTATCATAAACCAAGATTTCCCATTTTTTTGAGAGTGAGAGAGTAGTTCAGAGAATAGCGATATAATGAGAGATAAAAAAGTAAAAGGAAACAATTATGGGTGTATTAAAACTAGAAGATATTCACTATACATATGATGACTATAAACTATGGGAAGGAGATTGGGAACTTTATGATGGTATCGCAGTGGCGATGTCTCCTGCTCCTATGCGAAAACATCAGAGTTTAGCGAGTGAGATAATTTACAATATACGAGAAGAACTTAGTAAATGTTTGGAGTGTGAAGTTCTTGGCGAAGTTGATTATAAAGTGAGTGATGATACTATTTTACGACCTGATGTAGTGCTTACTTGCGGTGAAACAAATGAAAGCTATTTGACAAAAGCACCAGAGATTATAGTAGAAATCATTTCTAAATCGACTGCAAAAAGAGATGAAGTTTATAAGTTTGATATCTATGAAAAAGAAAAAGTGAAGTACTACATCATTATCTATCCTGATGATTTGAGAGCAAAACTTTATAAACTCGATGATAAAAAGTATGATAAACAGGGTGATTTCAGTAAAGAGAGTTATACATTTGAAGAGAGCAGTTGTGGAATCAGTCTTGATTTTGAGAAAGTATTTAAAAGGTTTCGGGGTTAGTTAGATGCATTTAGGACTTTTTATTAAACATTTTTTTAGTTTTTTTGTAGAACCTTTAGGGTTTGTGATGACACTATTTGCCGTAGGTATCTTTTTTTTATTGAAAGAAAAAGTAAAAATGGCAAAGATATTTCTTTCTGTAGGTTTATTCTTTTTATTCCTTTTTTCTTACCCATCATTTGCAGATTTTTTAGTGAAAGGACTCGAAAATAGTTATCAAAAGTATAGTGCTTCACAAAAAATCAAGTATATTCATGTACTCGGGAGCGGACATAACACAGACCCTTTGCAGCCCCTCTCCTCACATTTAGATGCAGCAGCGACAAAACGGGTTTTAGAAGGAGTACTACTTTATAAAAAAATTCCCCATTCTAAACTTATTTTTACAGGATATGCAGGAAAAACAGATGTTTCAACAGCACAAATGAATGCAAATCTTGCCTTGGCACTTGGGGTAAAAAAGGAAGATATTATTATAAATGGACGCCCTGAAGATACAAGAGATGAAGCTGCTTTTTGTAAAACTATTGTGGGTGATAAACCATTTATCTTAGTGACATCGGCAACACATATGCACCGTGCGATGAAACTGTTTCAAATGCAAGGACTTCACCCACTTCCTGCACCGACAAATTTTTATAGGGACAATCAAGACTCACTGTTTCAGTCACCTGTTCCTGAAGCTTTATTGAAGTCCAAAATCGCTATGCATGAATACATAGGGATTCTTTGGAGTAAAATCAGATGATAATTTTATAAAAGTTTTTTCATAAGTTCTATATGATAACTCTCTTGATAATTTACAAAATCAAAAAATCGAGAAAGTTCTTCATCTTTTATTGCATCACTGAGTTCTTTGCACATGACTTTTGCTGCTTCTTCTTCAGCGATACCGTCAATGACAAATTGTTTTAAATCTTTCACAACATAAGTCATTTCATGGAGTTGTCGTGGAAGGGCTAAAATCCCAAGATTTGCCATCATATTTCCAAAAGATTTGAGATGAAAATGGGATTCATCTATGAGGTCTTGAAAAACATTGAAGTGGAGGGCATTGTTAGTCCGTGCTTGCATATAAGCATAAATGAGAATGAGTTCATACTCTTTATAAGACTCTTCAAACAAAAAGAGTGTTAAAGCATCTATTTGTTCTTGTTCAAGATTTTTGTCGAGCCATTTTCTTTGCATATTAAAAGCCGTTATTACTTCGTTATTGGCTTCATTGTTTAAAATCTGTGAAAGATATTCTAAGAGGTAAGTATCATCAGTTTTTATACGTTCTCCTAAAATGGTGTGAGGATAATGAGTTTGAATATCCTGCACTTGCGTTTTGAGATTGTTGATGATGTCAAAGAGATTTTTTTGTTTATAAAGAGATATTTCTCTATCGTAATTGTAATTACTTCCAGAAGATAAGATGTCACTTCCAAGCCATTTCATATGGCGAAAAGCGATTTGTGAAAAATCGTACAAACGAGATTTTATCTCTTCATTGTTTATTGCAAAAGATGCAAAAGTAATACTGAGCCAAAGTTCATGTTTTTTTTGATATGTTTTATCCATTTTATTCTCCATTTTCCATATTTGTTGCTTCACAGCTCTCTTTCATTTTAAAAAGATGGAGTTCTTCATCTTCACCCTTTTTCACATTTTCGTAGTTTGTATGCGAAGCAATAAATGCACTAAAAACGATGTCTGCACATATTTGCTGTTGCTGTGAGAGTGTGCCTAGTTTTTCGTGCATTTTTTTGATGGCTCCATCTGCATAGTCGAGATTGTTCCCGATAATCATTTCACTAAACATAGAACCAATCACAACTGTATCTTGACAACCATTTGTTGCAAATTTTGCATTTTTTATTGTATCTGCCTCAAAGAGAGTATAAAAAATAACATACTCCTTTGTACTTTCATCAAGGGCAACACCGACGCCATTTGCATCATCAAGCTTCCCATAGTTTTTAGGGTCCATTAAGTGTTCCAGTGTTTGGGCATTGAGACCTTCTGGCATTTTTACATTTTCAAACATTTTTACTCCTCAGTATTTAATTTTAGCAAGGTAGAGTCCATTCGCGGGTGCGGGCTTTACCTTGTGATTTTTTGTAAGATGTAGCTTATCATCTATCTCTTTGGCTGAAAGTGAGAGTAAACTTCCCACCATCATTCGGATTTGACTCCGTAAAAAACCATTCGCTTCAAAGTATAAGATGATATAGCCTTTGTGTCTGTAAGCAAAAGTTTTATAGATGATTCTTACACTGCTCTGCGTCTCACTTCCTGTTTTCATAAAGTTTTTAAAGTCATGTTGACCTTCAAAAATTTTGATATTTTTTTGAATATTTGGAAAGTTGACATCAGATAAAAAAGTAACATAATTCTCTGCAAATGGATATGAAGAAGCTTCTTTGATGATGTATCGATAGCTACGTTTTTTTGCACTATATCGAGCATGAAAAGTTGTCTCAACTTCTCTAATTCTTGTTATTCGTATGCTTTTAGGAAGCATAGTATTGCAAGCTTTTTTAAGTTTTTTTAAGTCTTGCCAAAAATGAGGTATATCTACATGAAAAACCTGTCCTGTTGCATGCACACCCTTATCTGTTCGTCCACTTGCAACGGCTTTTGCATCAATGTTAAGGGCAGATAATACTTTGTTTATAGCACCAAAGATAGTATTTTGTGTCTCTTTTTGGATTTGTGAACCAAAATAGTTTGTTCCATCATAGGTGGTGGTCATGGCAACTCGCATTAAAATCTTTTCACAATAGTACTTCTATATAAAAGATATGTCCCCAGAAGCCATGAAAACATGATAATGGGAATAGTATAGTATATAAGTACTTTTTGTGTTCCAAGTGTGAGTCCATAGAAGAGCGTGACACTTAAAAACATATAGAGGTAAATACGAGATTTTTGATGGCGTGTATGGACGATTCCTATGCTAGCAATCAAAAACAGACTGATAAGAGGAAAAAGACTTAAAAGAGTATTGGTTATGAGCATATGGCGTTTGACATCGGCTCGCTCTTTTGATGTCCAGTAATCATAGGCTTTTCTATACTTTGTTAAGTTGGTTTTCATAGTATCGTTGATGAACATTGTTTTAAAATTTATCTGTTTAAACTTCTCTTTTGAGTAACTATATCCTTCCCCATCTGTAAGTTTAAGCCGTAATATCCCCGAATCATTCAAGACTTGTGCTTGTTTGGCAGCAATGAGGATTTCTTCTTTTTGTTTTTTGTTAAAAAGAAAAACTTTTGAGTATGTGCCATCCCCATTATCTTTTCCAAGGTAGAGGAGCCACTCCCCAAAACTATGTCCAAATTCAGAAGCAGAGAGGTTAAACTTTGCTTCACTTTTTTTGTAGGAGATAAAGTTTGCAGAGAGGATTTTTGAGTGTGGAAAAACAATAAAAAAATCAAACATTAAAATGAGTGAGAGTAAAAATGCAGGTTTAAAGAATGTTTTGACGATAAAATTTGGTTTAATACCGAGTGAAAAAAGGACAACAATCTCATTTTCATTGGAGAGTCTAAAAATGGCGAGTGTAGCAGCAATAAAAAAGGTAACAGGTAAAGTGTAAAAGAATATCTCAGGTAAAACAAAAAAATAAAGCTTTAACATTTCCCAAATAGTAAGTTGAATAACCGCTGTGTAAGTTGCAAGCTTAATCAAAAAGATGACAGAGGCTATGGCAAAAAGTGGC
Organism: Sulfurimonas sp.; assembly: GCA_027019335.1. Taxonomy (GTDB): domain Bacteria; phylum Campylobacterota; class Campylobacteria; order Campylobacterales; family Sulfurimonadaceae; genus Sulfurimonas. The sequence goes on from JALUWV010000115.1 coordinate 57,935, forward strand.
ATGAAAATAGATGTGAAAAGTGATGAAAGATTTGCAATGAGATATTTTTGGAGTCTATGCATGATTAATAATTTGCCTCAATATAGTGTAAAATAGGAGTATCTAAAGTAAATACAATGAAAGTTGCTAAACTCAAAAATGGGACAAAAGGAACTCGTTTTTCTTCTTGTGTGCCATTTTGTACTAAAAGCATAATAGGAAGTGCTAAAAGCGCAGAGAAAAAGATAGCCACAAGTGTGAGTTTAAACCCAAGTAATGCCCCCATCGTTGCTACTACCATAATATCTCCTTCACCCATAGCTTCTATAAAGGGTGTTCTATCGAAGTGTTGGTTCCAAGATGTTTTTGTTTTGAGTCCTGCTCTATATACCGATGATGTAAGGGTGTAGGAGAGGGCAAAACGCAGTAGTGTAAACCCACCAGCAAAAAGAAGTGCATTTTGTAAGTTACTGAGTAATCCTGTCACACTCCAAGCACCTAAAATAGCAAAAAGAATAGCTAAAAGATTGAGTGAGTCTGGTACCATTTTGTACTTTAAATCTATCATAGAAAGGGCTAATAGCATTAAAAAACTCAATGCTATTAAAAAGATTGGTAGGGAAGGTGGGTATTTGAGTGCTAAAACTAAAAACACTAAACCTGATAAAAATTCGATAAAAGGGTACTGCATAGAGATTTTTGCATCACAAAAGGCACATTTTCCTCGTAAAAAAAGCCATGAAAAGAGGGGAATGTTATGCCATGGCTTGAGTGGCATTTGGCAGTTAGGGCAATGAGAACTTCCATAAACAATGCTCTCTTCTTTTGGTAAACGCAAGATGACAACATTTAAAAATGAGCCAAAAACAGTACCAAATATAAAAGCAAAGAGAAGTTCCACTACTTTAATCCTCCAAATCTACGTTCAATTTTAGTAAATTTTTGAATAATATTTTCCAAATCTTCGACCCTAAAATCAGGCCATAAAGTATCGGTGAAAAAGAGTTCAGCATACGCGGCTTGCCAGAGTAAAAAGTTAGAGAGTCTGTGGTCGCCTCCTGTTCGGATGAGAACATCGACTTCACATTTTGCATCGAGTGCTTGTGTGAGTTGCTCTGCTGTTATCTCTTCTTCATTTTTGAGAGAGTTTACTGCCCGTACAATCTCATCTTGCGCACCATAGTTGAGGGCTAAAGACTGGACAAGTCCATCACAATGCGCCGTTTTATCTTTCACCATTTGAATGGTTTTTTGTAAAGATTTTGAAAAAGCACTCAAGTTGCCAATAGGCTCAAAACGGACATTGTTTTCTAAGTAAACAGGTAACTCTTTTTTAAGATAGGTATCGAGGAGTTTCATGAGAAATTCTACTTCTAAACGCGGTCTTTTCCAGTTTTCAGTTGAAAAAGCATAGAGTGTGAGTCTCTCTATCTCTGGCATATCTGAGCAGTAGGTTGTGATTTTTTTGACAACCTTTGCGCCTTCTTCATGCCCTTTAACTCGTTTTTTTCCTTGGAGTTCAGCCCAACGACCATTGCCATCCATAATGATTGCGATATGTTTTACACTATTTGACATATTTTACTCCTCTAACGCTTGTGCATACTGACATACATCGAGTGAAAGAGTGAGTTTATCATTGCGAGGAATGCTGTGGGTTTGTGCAGGTGTTATAAACTCAATGGCATTGGTATCTGTTCCAAAACTTGCACTGTTTTTTAAGAGGTTTAAGCACACTGCATCTAAGTTTTTGTTTGTAAGCATCGCTTTAGCATTTGCACTTGCTTTGTCGGCATCCATTTCGGCTTTAAAACCGATAACTTTTATACCGTTTTTATCGAGAGAAGCTAGAATGTCTCTGTTTTTTGTCATAGAGAGTTCAAATGTCTCTCCTAAAATCTCTTTTTTCATCTTGCCTATTTGTACAGATACAGGCACATAGTCACTGACCGCAGCTGCCATAAAAAGGTAGGGTTTCTTTTGGATAAGGTGAATATGTTCTTCTCTTACAAGGGTAGGTTTCGAGATTTTACCTTTTTTAGCAATGCGAAGTGAATCGACTAAGTACTCGTGCATTTCATTAGAATCTTCCACATCAATAGTGTGCATATTTTTAGGGAGATTTGTGTCAAATCTTGTGGCGATGAGATTGACATCGGCACCTTTAAGATAAAGAGCTGTCGCGAGTGCTGAAGCCATCTTGCCACTTGAAAAATTAGAGATATATCGAACATCATCTATCTTTTCTATAGTGCCACCCCCCGTAACGATAACCATTCTGTCTGTCCAAAAATCATTTTTTAAGAGTTCTCGAGCAGTAGCATAAAAAATGTCCATCACATCAGCCATAGCACCATCTCCAGTGGTTTTACACGCAAGTTCTTTTGTCTGTGTTTGTAAAATTTCATAGTTTGCAATGGCGAGCATTTTAAGATTTGCTTGGCTAATAGGGTGGTTTAGCATATTTGTATTGGCTGATGGTGCAAGGATTTTGACATCTGCATAGGCGAGGGCAGTTTGGAGTAAAATATTGTCCGCGATTGCATTTGCAAGTTTGGCGATAGTGTTTGCCGTTGTTGGAGCGAGGACAAAGACATCTGCCCATTGTCCGATTTTTATATGGTTAAAATCATCACTCCATGATTCATTGGTGTCATCAAGCACTTTATTTGAAGTAAGAGTTTCAAAAGTAAGGGGTGTGATAAACTTTTTTGCACTCAGTGTCATAATGACGCGTACTTCAGCACCTGCTTTGACAAATTCTCGTACAAGTTCAAGAGACTTGTAAATCGCAATAGAACCAGTAACTCCAAGGAGTATTTTTTTATTTTGTAGTAAGTTAGTCGGTATATTCATAAAGTAAAATCTTTTTCTTGTATTTTACCAAAATTTTCTTTTATTTAATCAACTTTTGAGGATGACCAAAGTATTCTCCTTGTGCCAAATCAACGCCTAAATCTTTTACTATCTCTAATATCTTTTCATTTTTAACAAATTCTGCGATAGTTGGAATCCCTAATGCTTTTGCCATACCAACAATCGCAGAGACAATCACACGGTCTTTAATGCTATCGTTTTCAAGGTTCTTGATAAATGCAGCATCAATTTTAATATAATCAAAATCAATGTCTAAAATACGACTAAAAGTAGAGTTCTCAATCCCGAAATCATCCATAGCAATCTCAAAGCCCATTGCCTTGAGACTTTTGATTTGTTCAATTAAAATTTGTAAATATGCCTCAGAGGTTACACTTTCTAAAATCTCAAAGGTAACATTGTGAGGATTGATGTCGTATGTTTGGAGTTTTTGTTTCAAAAAACTGATGAGATATTGGTCGAGGAGGTCACGTTGTGTGAGATTAATTGAAAAGCAAATGTCACTTTTTTCAAAGTAGGCAAAGCTTTTGTTGATAATCATTCTTGTGAGAGAGCCAATGAGTCCCATCCTCTCAGCAGAGCCTATAAATTGATACGGTGAGTACAGTTCTCCATTGTAGTAGCCTCTTGCTAAGACCTCATATTTCACCGTTTTTCCACTCTCAATATCAACGATAGCTTGGTAGTATGGTTCTATAAGATTGTTTTCTAACATCTCTTTTGTGACATCAAGCCACTTGATAATCTCTTTTTCTTTTTGAATATTTTTTGCATCCTTATCAAAAAAGTAGTAGTATCTACTTCCAAGTCCTTTTCCAAACTCTAAAGCATATTCAGCATTGATGATACTTGACTCTTTTTCTATGATTTTGGCGATACCGATTGAAAAACTTATGTTGAGTGAAGTGTTTTGTACTTTTATCATTTTTGTATCAAAAAAACCAATGATTTGCTGACAGAAAATCTCAATTTTTTCTGCATTTTCTTCCCTATGTAAAAACACAAAACGGTCAGATTCAGCTTTAAAAAGAGCAATCTTTGCTGTTGTATGATTGCGTAGTTCTATGGCAATAGCTTTTAAAATCTCATTAGAAAATTGTTTTCCGTACTGTTTGTTGATAGTTGAAAATGTAGAAGTATCTAGGAGTATCATATGTTTATACATTCCAGAATTGAGTTCTTCTTCCATTTTAAGATAGTTGGGTAAACCAGTGAGTGTATCGTATTTTTGTTTATTATTTTGGGAGAGTTTCCATTCGAGTTCCATGGGTCGTGTGACTTTATGTAAAATGCTCAAAAAGTTTTTTAAAGAAAGCGGTTCTATCCAAAAAGCATCTATACCGACTTTTATAAAATCCAAATTGACAGTTTTTGCTGTTTCCTTGACTATCATGATGATAAGTGTTTGTTGATGACTCTTACGTATCTCCTCTAAAAAAGGGAGAATATTTTTGCAAGCGCTATCTACTAAAACAATGTCAGGTTTATTTTGGATATACATATCAAGAGCATGACTTGTGTTATATGTACTATAAAACTTTTGTACTTTATACTCTAAAAATGTAGTAATGATTTGGTTTTTGTCATCATCATCTTCAACGAGTAGAAGAGTATAATTGAGAAAAGTATTCACATCGTATCCTTTAAAATAACTTTTTTATAATGATACAATAAACTTAAAGATAAAGTCTCTAAATTGTTACTAAAGTAAACATTTAAGAAAGTATTTTTCATTTGAGGAAATAAGTAACATTTTATGTGTCTATTTTGCACTACAATAAAAAAATATAATCAAAAGGTATATCCATGACGAACAAACTCCTTGAAAATATAGATGCTATCCCCCCTTTACCAGAATCGGTACAAGAGATAGAGAAAATTTATCAAAACCCAGACTCAACTTTTGCTGATATGCAAAAAGCGATAGATAAAGACCCACTCCTTACAGCGGCAATTTTACGTATAGTCAATTCACCAATGTATGGTATGAAAAGCACCATTAAAAGTATGCAACAAGCCATCTCTCTTTTAGGTAAAGATTCTGTACGAACTTTTGTTCTCAATAGTGCGGTAGACTCAAATTTTACTATTGACCTTTCTCCGTATGAGATGACAAAAGAACAGTTTAGAAAAGCGTGTGATACACAACTTGCTTTGATGATAAACTGGTTGATTCGTCGTTCTCCACGACAACTTTCTCTTCTCGGCCCTGCTGCTTTTTTAGTTGATTTGGGAAGAGTTGTGATTGCAAAAACTTTGATTGAAGATGAGAAAGTCAATCTTATAAAAGAAGCTATAGTAAATGGAGAAGACATTGCTCATGCGGAAAAAACAGCATGTGGTGCGCAAACAACAGATGTGACAGCGACACTCTTTCACCATTGGAATCTTGACCCTGATATTGTACACATTATTCGTTACAGTGATGACCCTGAGGGAACTTATGAAGAGGAAAAAGAGATGGCAGCAAAGCTTAAAGTGATTCGTGAAACAGTCATGCCAAATGGTGAAATTACACCAGAGTCTATAGCAACAGCAAAAGATACTATCGAAGAGTTTGAACTTGACTTAGAGTCTTACGAACGCGCACTCGATAAGGTAATGGCTGCTTAACTTTTAAGTAGCTATCTTTAGCTACTTGATTTTACGAATAAAAACTACTTTTAAGTAGTTTCCTTCTTGAAATCTTTTATGTACTCTAAAATCTTTTGGCAAAGAGTAACTCTCTAAGACTTTATATTTTCCCTTTAACTCTTTAAATGCAGTAGCAATAAAATCATGAAAGCGCATCATACTAAAACTTGCTGCATTTGTCGAAGCAACGATAACTCCACCCACTTTTGTGATTTGAATAATCTCTTTGAGAAGTTTGACATAATCTTTGTTTGCACTAAAGGTGTGTTTTTTACTGCGAGCAAAACTTGGAGGGTCTGCTACGACAACATCAAAAAGCATCTTTTTTCGCACAGCATATTTAAAATATAAAAAAACATCATCAACAACGATATTTTGTTGCTCTAAATCAATTGGATTATTAGTAAACTGTTCTGTTGTTTTTACGAGACTCCGTTTGGCTAAGTCCACACTTGTTGTCTGTGTAGCACCACCAAGGGCGGCAAAAACAGAAAAAGCCCCTGTATAAGAGAAGGTATTGAGGAGTTTTTTGTTTCGTGCATACTTATCTCGAATGGTTTTTCGTACTTCTCTTTGGTCTAAAAACAGACCAGTCATCGCACCATCATCAAGATAAATGGAAAAAGTCACTCCATTTTCTAAAATGAGAAGAGGGGCAGGGGCTTGACTGCCAAAGAGAAAATCATCTTTGTCATCAAGATACTTTCCTTTACTATCAAAACGTTTTTTTTGGTATACACCCTTAAATGAAACACTCTGTTTAAAAGCTTCTAAAATAAGCTCTTGAAACTCAAAAATTCCAAGGGAGTACCATGTAAAAAGATAGTAGCCATCAAAATAATCAATCGTGAGTCCTCCCAGTCCATCGCCTTCACCATTGAGTACTCGAAATGCAGTTGTTGTTGCATCTGCATAAAAATCTTCTCTATAGGCTATGGCAGATTTTATTTTTTTTATAAAAAAAGTGATGTCAATTTTCTCTTCTTTTTTATCTGTGAGTACCCAACCATACCCTTTGTTTTGGATGGCATAATAGCCCCGAGTGATAAAGTTGCGTTTTGTATCATAAAGATTGATGAGTGTTCCCTCTTCTTTGAGAGGGCTAAAATCTACAAATATATCTTTTGTGATAAGAGGGAAACCCTCTTGAAACTTTTGTGTAAATTCAGGTTTGAGCGTAAGGTCTAAGGTTTGGATTATTTTGTACCAAAAAATTTATAGTAAAAATCTTTTACAAGTGCCATTTTAGTTCTGTTAATCACGAGATTTCCACTTGCTATTTTCCCACTTGTAACCGTTGTCCCAGCTGCTATCATAACATCATCTTCAATGGTTACAGGTGCTACAAGTTGGCTATCGCTTCCGATGAAAACATTCTTACCAATGATAGTTTTATACTTTTTGATACCATCGTAGTTACAGGTAATCGTTCCTGCTCCAATGTTGGTACCTTCTTCTATCTGTGCATCGCCAAGGTAGCTTAAATGTCCCGCTTTTACCCCTTTAAGAGAAGATTTTTTTACCTCAACATAGTTTCCAATATGTGTATCTTCTATATGCGAAGCAGGGCGAAGGTGTGCCATAGGGCCTACATCTGAGTTTTTGACTATGCTATCTTCAATGACACTTGAAGATTTGATGTGTGCGTTAACAATGAGTGTTTCACCTGTGAGACGACAGCCGTTTTCTAGTGTACATTCACCTTCAAATGTCACACTCTCTTCGATATAAATAGTCGAAGGGAGTTGCATACTTACACCTGCTTCCATCCATTTTGTTTTGATTCGCTCTTGCATAATCACTTCAGAATCAGCCAAATCTTTTTTAGAATTAACACCTTTAAAATGTTCTTCATCTACTAAAAGAGGTGAAATGCTCAGACCATCTTTTTTCGCCATAGAGATAACATCTGTGAGGTAGTACTCCTCTTGTGCATTGTCATTACTCAAAAGTGGGATATACTTTTCTATGACTGCCTTACTAAACGCATAGATACCTGCATTTACCGTTGTTGTTTGCAACTCTGTTTCGTTCGCATCTTTTTGCTCAACGATATACTGGACTTGATTATTGTCTATGACAACACGACCATAGCCACTCGGGTTTTCTAAGTCAAAGATACTCATAATAACATCTGCTTGTGTATCTAAAAAGCCTTGCAGTGCGCTAGAGGTAATGAGTGGCATATCGCCATTGAGTACTAAAACTTTTTCATTTTTAGGGGCTACATTTTTCATAGCACCACCCGTACCTGGAAAGTTTTGTGCATCCTGAACAACAAAATTTATATCGTCAAAGAAAACTTCCATTTGTTCTTGTACAGCTTCTTTTTGATGGGCAATAACAACCGTAATATCATCAGAAATTTCCTGAGAAGCCTTGATGATATGATAAAGCATAGGTTTACCACTAATAGAGTGGAGTACCTTTGCTTTGGATGATTTCATACGACTGCCTTTGCCAGCAGCTAAAATAATTATACTTATATTTGTTTTATTCATATTTTCTCTCTTTTTTTTGTTTTTATCTATCTTTAAAGTTTATCGTTTTGAGGAGGTTCATTGCTTGGAACTTGACTCAACGCATACATAAAATCTTTTTTTGAAGCTTTTTTTGCTTTTTTTTCAATAATATCAACAGTTTGTAAAGCAGATACTTTTTCACTTAAAGCATTGACAATAAATTGATTTAATGATATCTTTTCACCTTGACAAACATCGTTAACTGCTGATTTTAAGTAATCTGGCATTCTTAAACTCATTGTTTGCATTATATTTCTCCTATATGTTGTAAAAATTCTTTTGGTGTCATGACTTTTACATTAAATTCGCTTGCAGGTTTAAAATCTTTTCCATTGAGTGTAACTATAATGGAACTCGATTTTACTGCCAGCTCAAGTAAAAAGTCATCATCTACATCTTTTAATTTTGGTCTCCAAAGATAAAAGATTTTATTCTTTTGTCCAATTTTGCAAATATAGTTTAAAATTGAATTAATATATTTTATTTCAAGTTTTGATTTTAACTTTAATATCTCTTCATATTCATAAATTAATGTTGTCGAAATATTAACGACAAATTTATCACTATCAATCATTGAAATCAATTTATAACTTGCACCTTTATTTGAATAAATGGCTGACAACAATACATTTGTATCAATTACTATATTTTTCATATCAGTAGTATATACGGTATCATATAAAAGTTTGTTTAAGCTTGATATATATTTTATATATAACTAAATATTATTGAATAGCTTTTTATTCTTCATGGACACTAAAACTTATATCTGTATTTTGAAACTTCTCAAATCCAGCGATAGTAGTTTCAACATCTTCTAACTTTTCTTCACTTACTATCAAAAAGTCATCCCCTTCAATCCTGAAAACAACTTGCTTGGGATATGATTTTTTTAAAAAGAGTGCAAAAGTTACCAAAAACTCATCCCCTTGTTTCCAACTAAACTCTTTATTATACGCTGAAAAGTGATGGAGGTTGAGTGTGTATTTGTAGATGTTTTTTGCATCTGTATGGTCTCTGAGAAAAATATCAAGATACTCAATCATAAATAAGCCTGTGAGTCTATCTTTGTAAAAGTATGAAAATCGTTGCTCTTCGATGGCTGTTTTTGGGAGTTGTGAAATATTTTTGTCAATTACAATATCTTTTAAAGCTATGATTGCGGCTGCCACCACTTCAGGATGGTAACTCTTTGCACTGAGTTCTTGTAACTCTTCCAGAGCATCTGTGACACTTTTTTTCGCTTTATAGATTCTGTTTGTTGTCATTGCATCAAAAGAGTCTGCGACTATCATTATCCTACTTAGTGGTCTAATCTCTTCTGCTTTGAGACCTTGTGGATAGCCTGAACCATCATACTTTTCATGATGTTGGCTCATGATATTGGCTATCTCTTTATAAGCATCTATTTGACTGAGTAGATTATATCCAGCAGTTAAATGGTCTTGAATTAACTCATACTCAAGAGCATTGAGTTTTCCTGGTTTTAACAGGACACTATCAGGAGTCGAAATTTTACCTATATCGTGTAGCCATGCTGATTTTTTAAGGAGTGCAATCTTTTGGGGTGTGTATCCCATCTCTTTTGCGATAAGTTCACAGTAGTATGCAACTCTTTTTGTATGTCCTGCGGTGTAAGAGTCACGAGACTCTATCATATCAACCATGGCATGGATAATCTGTTCTTGATTTTTACTCTTTTCACCTTCAAGCTTTTGTATCTTTATCTCATTGGATTTATCTCTAAATGTAACAACCGTTCCTACTATCTTATCTTCTATGATAAGAGGGGTTGCCACCAAAGAGACTTCTAAAATAGAGCCATCTTTTTTAACAAGAGACTCATGATTGTCTCTCACTCTTTCACCGAGAAGCATTGATTGGTGTACTTTACATACATGACTTGAAACTTTTTTTTCATTTCTATCTTTATAATGAATATAATCGTGTACCTTTTTCCCGAGTAATTCATTTTCTTTAAATCCCAAAAGTTGTAGTGCTTCTTGATTGATAAAGGTCAATTTTTGATTGATATCAACTGTATACACCCCATCCCCTATACTTTGTGCGATATCGTAGAGTCGTTTTTCGCTTTGACGGACTTGTTCTTTCTCTTTAAAAAGTTTTAAGTAGAGTCGTATTTTATTGAGTAGTTGATTGTCATCTATAGGTTTTGTTATATAATCAACAGCTCCTATCTCAAAACCATATTTGATAAACTCTTCACTTTTAAAAATAGCGGTCACAAAGATGATGGGAATATCTTTTGTTTTTTTATTCGATTTGAGGATTTTAGCAAACTCAAAGCCATTGATATCTGGCATTTGAATATCTGAGAGTATCAAATCTACACTGTTTTTAAGTAAAACAGTTAGCCCCTCATCTGCACTCAAAGCCTCTATGGTTTGTATATTTGTGAGTGTACTTAAAAGTGCGCTCAGTGTAAAAAGATTGTTTTGGTTATCATCTACACATAAAATGGTATATTTGGAACTATTTATTTTATGCATACTCTGTTTCTTCCACTCTCTTTGGCTTCATAGAGTGCTTCATCAGCTCTATTCGTGATGCTCTTAATGGTATCTCCTTTTCTAACATCAGTGAGACCAAAACTACAAGTAATTTTGCCAACTGCCTCATAAGTTTCTTCTGCAATAAAAACACGAATATTTTCAAGAATTTTTTGTGCATTTTCTTTGTCTGTATCAAGAGCAATGATAAACTCTTCACCACCCCAGCGTGCAAAGATGTCATCGCCTCGAATATGTTTACTTACAAGCGAAGCTAATTGTTTTAAGACACTATCGCCTACTAAATGCCCATAAGTGTCATTGACATTTTTAAAGTGGTCTATGTCCATAATGGCAAAAGATATATCTGTTTGATTTAAGTGTGCATGGTGAAGTTTTTCTTCCATAAGCTGATAAAACATATTTCTATTATAAATCTGTGTGAGTCTGTCGAAGTTTGCCTCATGCTCAAACTTTTTTGTTTTTTGAGAGATAATGGTTATATCTGTTAAAGTAAGGATATAAAGGTCATAAAATCTTTTTGCTTTGACAGCAAAACTTCGTATTTGTTCTTCTTTGTTCTTAAAAGCAACAATAACATCATCGCTTTTTAACCGTTCTATCACTTCTTCTAACCAGTATGTTGTATCATCAACTAATCCAAGATGAAAGTAACCATCTTCTTTTTCAAAGGCATTACAAATACAATGATACTTTTTTTGAAAAGTAAAGAGTGTTTTGACTCCAAAAAAGTCGAGGACTGCTTTGTTGGCATTGATGACTTGTTCTCCATCTGTAATGAGGATAAAATTATCTTGTAAATCAACGATGTTTTGAGCATACTCTTTCTCTTTGAGTAGGAGTCTCTCTTTGTCTTGAAAAGTGAGGTGAAAATCGACTCTTTTGAGCAGTTCTATGTGATTAAAAGGCTTACTCACATAATCACTTCCACCAACTTCATAACATTTTTGTATGGTTTCATCGTCTGTTTTTGCTGTAACAAAAATGATAGGAATATTTTTGAGTTTTTTATTTGACTTTACCATTTTTGCCATAGAAAAACCATCTACTTCAGGCATCATGACATCAAGGAGTATTAAATCAATTTTAGTGTGCAGTAAAATTTCCAAACCCTTTTCAGCTGATGAAGCAATAAATATCTGATAGGAACTATCTTCTACACTCTCAAACAGACTTGTTAAAATAAAAAGATTTGATTTAATATCGTCTATACATAAAATGTTTTTTTCCATACTTGAATGTGCCTTTATGCTAACTTTTTATATATTTGTGTCTGTTTGTATCTTTCAAACTTCGCATTAAAATCTCTATGGAGGAGTTCTCTTTCTCCCAAAATCAAGTAACCACCAAATTTCAAAGAGTCATAAAACAAGTCAATGACTCTTTTTTGTAGTGCTTCTTCAAAATATATCAGCACATTACTACACACAATAATATCAAACTCATTAAAAGAGCTATCTGTAGCTAAGTTGTGTTCAAAGTATAGTATCTTTTCTTTTATAAATTGTTGAATACTCACGAAATGTGCATTCTTTGAAAAATAGTGTTCTAAAGAGAGCGAAAGTGTACTTGTTTTCAGATTTTCTTCTGCTTTTTGGAGTGCTTCTAAAGAGTAAAGTCCATTTTTTGCTTCAGCTACAACGGTTTTGTTAAAATCAGTTGCATAGATGATAGATTTGTCGAGTTTTTGAACCGAATCAAGAATTATGGCTAAAGAAACTGCCTCTTTGCCACTACTGCAACCAGCACTCCATAGTTTGAGATTTTTTCTATGTTTATAACTACTTGTAAGGATTGCTTGTAACTCTTTATAGATATGTGGATTTCTAAAAAACTCTGTCACATTGATGGAGAGTTCTAAGAGCAGTTTTTTAAATTCTATAGTGTTAAAAAGAATCGCACCTATACCATTTTTGATGCTGCTGATACGATTTTTTATCATAAAAGCCTGCAAGCGTCTTTCTAGCATTTCATGATGATAGTATCTAAAATCATAGCCGTATATTTTTTGTATCTCTTCTAAAAGGTATTGCAGGCATTCATTTTCTGTGTGCTTCTTATCTAAAAAGTTTATATAGGAGAGTATCCCTTTGAGTTTTAAAACATAGTCATAAACCCCTTCGTGTAAAGCATTTAGCACCATAGCATTTGCCTCACACTCACTTTTCTCTTGAAGGATGATGTTTGAGCCATTTTCTCTCAGCATTGTCAGTTTATCAACCCCATCGTTGAGGTAACCACACTCCTGAATGACAAGTAAAGATTTTTTATAGTAATGAGAAAATGAGGCATAACTGAGCGATAGAGAGGGCTTTGCAAAGTTATATTTTGGTGCATCACTTAAAACAAAATGCCCATCTTCGACTAAAAGATGTTTATTCTGTGGAGCAATGTAAATATGTCCTTTTTTGATGGTTTGAAAATCTTTTGCATAGGATACTTTGTAGTTTGTATAGGCTTGTAACACAGTATCAAATTTACTCACTCCCTCGGATTGTTGGTGTTGGATGATGACAAGACTCAAGTTTTCTAAAGATGTATGTTGCACAATCTCTAAAATCTTCTCAGAAGAGTCTGCACTCCCACCAACAAGAACAATCTCAATACTTTGTGCATCCACAATATGCTTTTTTTCTTGCATGAATGCATTGGTGGCAAACCCGAGTTTATGTAAGTAGTACGAAAGTCTCTCTTTATGGGCTTTGAGAACAATCTCTTTTTTCTTTATGAAGATTTCATTGTAAAGAAGCTGTATAACGGCTGCATCAACTGCATAAATAGCATTAAACTCTACAAGCCATTCTGCATACTCCTTATTAAAGAGTCCCTCTAAGCTTTTTATATCACTCTCTTCAAAAGAGCTATCTATGATGATATGACAGATATAATTCTCTTCAAAAAAACGAAGCACCTTAACGAATCCTCGCTCGAATGATAGAGATGAGATTACTCGTATTGACAGGTTTTGTAAGGTACTCATCAGCCCCTGCATCTAAGCAGGCTTGTTTGTCTTCAGGTGCAGTTTTGGCAGTAATCGCAATGATAGGAATATTTTTATAGGCTTCTTTTTCTTTTATGGCTTGCATAGAAGTAAGCCCATCCATAATAGGCATCATAATATCCATAAAAATCAAGTCGATAGGGGCTTCTTCATCTTCTAAAACCTCTAGTGCCTCTTTACCATTAAATGCTGTAAAGACTTCACCGTTCATACTCTCAACTACAGCACTCAAAGAAAAGATATTTCGGCTATCATCATCGACGATTAAGATGTTTTTCCCTTTGAGTAAGTTTTTATCGCCCTCAAGTGTTTCTTCTTCTGCTTCAGGTTCCTCTATGACTTTTACAATGCTTCCTTCTTTAAGAGGAATAGTGACATTAAAGGTTGTACCTTTACCATAATCACTCTCTACAGCAATCTTTCCACCCATCGTATCAATAATTTGTTTAGAAATAGAAAGCCCAAGCCCTGTACCACCAAACTCTCTACTAATAGAACCATCAACCTGCTTAAATGCCTCAAAAATCAAACTGAGCTTATCTTTTGGAATCCCTATGCCGCTATCTGTAACAGCAAATTTAAGATGGTTATTTTCTTTAGAAACTGTGAGTTTGACAGAACCTTCTTTGGTAAATTTAAAAGCATTGCTTAACAGATTTTTGATGACTTGCGAGAGTTTCGTTCTATCGCTCATAAAGGTGGCATTGAAGTTATCCTCTATGATAAAGGCAACATTTTTCTCTTTTGCTAGCTCTTCAAAAAGTGCTTTAAGGTCACTTGTAATTTCATTTGAACTTATTTCCATAGTCTCAAGTTGCATATTTCCAGATTCTATTTTACTGAGGTCTAAAATATCGTTGATAAGTAACAACAACTCTTGTCCTGCCTTGTTGATAACAGAAGCTTTTTGTGTATCATTTGCATCTAAGGTGCTATTTTGATTCTCTTTAAGTAGTTTAGAGAGTAAAATGATAGAGTTGAGTGGTGTTCTTAGCTCATGCGACATATTTGCCAAAAATTCGCTTTTGTATGCAGAAGCTTTCTCTGCTTCTTCTTTTGCTTGTAGCATTATATCTTTTTGTCTGTTAAGTTCTTGTGTTTGTTGTGTGAGTTGTTGCTGTTGCTCTTCCATCTGCACATTAGACTCTTCAAGCTCTTCACTTTGTGCTTGTAACTCTTCATAGGCTTGTTGGGAGTCTTCAAGCAAATTTTGTACTTTTGTAGATTGCATGCTTGCTGATAAAGAGGTGGCTACACTCGTACTGGTTGCATTTAAAAACTCTATCTCTTTCTCTGAAAACTCTTTTGCAACACCTATTTCAATAACACCAAGAAATTTGTTTTGAAATAGTAAAGGATATGTATAAGTTGCAGCAGGAGGAGTGGATATAGTAGCCGACTCGATGAGCAAATCTTTTGACCTAGCAAGCATAATAGGAGATTTTTGTAAAGCAACTTGTCCGACAACTCCCTCTCCTAATTTGTATCTACCATGAAAAAATTCTCTTTTTATATTGGCATAGTTAGCGAGTTCATATAAGTCTTCTTTCTCTTCATCATACATATAGATAACACCTACCCCAGCATGTATGTATGTGCAGATAAAGTGAAGAGATTTTGTACAGAGTTCACTCTCTGATGTTGTACCAATAAGTTGTATATTTAAGCCTCGTATTCCTTCTTTTATCCATAATTCCAACTCTTTTTCTTGTAGGTTCTTTTTGGTTTTTTCAATTCCTTCATTGACAAATTGTGCCATCTGTCCTAGTTCATCATTTGAATTTATCTTAATAAGTGTTATATCTTTTCGCTTTAAATTTAGAAATTCAAAAAAGTGTAACAATCCATCTTGAAATTTATTGAGTGGATTGATAACAATCCTAGATATAAAGTAAAAGTAGATAAATCCAAAAAATATTAAAGCTATAAATGAAGTGATTGCGATATATTTTTTGAGTGTTGTTAAAGGTTCTAAAACTTCTTTTTTATCAATTTCTGAGATTAAAGCCCATTGTGCTTGATTGAAAACATTTATAGAATGATAAGCACTTAACATCTCTTCTTTATGCTTGTTTTTTATAATCCATGCACCATGCTTTTTACCATCTTTAAAAACGGCTTGTGTACTTTTATTTTTGACAGTTACGATTCCTATAGTAGAGCCAAGTTCTTGAACAAGAGGGTTTTTTATTGTTTTGTAAAATCTGGAGTTTGTACGCATTGTATAATCTTTACCAACTAAAAAGTTGTCACCACTCTTTCCGAGTCCTATTTCTGAGTCTGAAGTAGCAAATTCCATAATATTATTTATTTTTTCTATTGGTAATTGAAAAATAAGTACACCAATTCTCTTGCCATTTTGTATGAGTGGTGTCGCAATAAATGATGCCATTTTATTATAGCTAGGCTCATACGGAGAAAAATCTATAAAAGCAAGTTTCCCCTTTTGTATATTGAGTGCTTTTTTAAAAACTTTTGCTAATCCTGTGTGTGCATAAGCACCATTGTAGAGATTAGTCGCAAAATCTTTCTCTTTAAAATCTGTATAGATAACATCCCCTTGCATATTGACTAAAAAGATGTCATATAATCCAAAAGATTTTAAAAAAGTATTGAATTGTTTATGATGCTTTTGATGTGCTGTCATATAAGAGCATTTATATTTTGGATTAAAAGTAAAACTGTTTTTTTTGCCTATGGGAGCTGGGTTTTGTGTTATGAAAATATATTGTGCTATTAAAGCATCTGTTTTTTTAGGAAGATACTCTGAAGTGAGTTTCCTTTTTGGAGCATTGGGAACATTATACTTAACCAAAGAGAGATAGTTTGCATCATAATCAGATGCCATCACTTCCTTTATTTCATCAGTATTTATAGGTATTTCTTTATGCAATTTATAAAAACTACTGTTAAAATCATCAAATGCAAGAATCGTTTCATTGTCGCTTGCTAAAGAACTCAAGAGTGCCTGAAAATTTTCTAATGTATGTTGTAATTCTGAATATTTAGCAAGATTGATTGCTTGTAATTTTTGAAGGTTCTCTTCTAATTCCACTTTTTTTATTGTATTTACTGCAATAAGAGAGATAAAAATTATTGCCCCCAATAATGAAATAAGGGATAACATAGTTATCTTTAATTTTAGACTCATATTCTTAAACATCACTAAACTCCTTTATGAATCTTTTGTGCAATAATATGTGCTGCCATAACAACAGGGTAAGATGTCGGTGCTGCTGTCAATTTTGGTTGTGTGGCAACTTGCATTGACATCACTTTATAAATATCAAAATGCGACTCTATAATCATACCTATGAGGTTTATCATTTCACCCGTTTCCTTGCCACCTATAATCTGTCCGCCTATGATTTGCCCACCATTTCTCATGGCGACAAGTTTTACAAACTGCTCTTGTGCATCTGGAATGGTAGCAGGATGACGATTGACACCACTAAAGCTTCCAACAACAACATCTATGCCTGCTCTTTTTGCTTGTGCTTGAGTAACTCCCGCAGATGAAAATGCAATCTCTTGTATCATTGTGGAAAAGATGGCGATAGTTCCTGAGAAACCTTTTAAGTAGTGAATACCATAGAGTGAACTCCCTGCGACTCTTCCTTCTGCTGAAGATGTAGAAGCAAGCATAACCTTTGATGGTTCTTTTGTGATAAAATCTCTTCTCGCACTACAATCACCCACGGCAAAAATGTCATGATTTGCTGTACGCATATACTCATCAACCCATATCCCTTGATAATGTCCTAAACTAACCCCTGCATTTTGTGCTAAAGTCGTGTTTGGTTTGTAGCCTGTGGCTAAAATGACGATTTGGGTATCTATGATTTTACCACTTTTGAGTTTTACCGCATTGACGACATTGTCCCCATTTTTATCTATGACCTCTACAACTCTATCTTCACCGATGTATGTCACACCTACTTTTTCCATATGCTCTTCTGCCACATTACCAAGTTCTCCGTCAAAAGCATTTTCTAAGATATGCTTACTTCCGCCTATGACTGTGACATTTTTTCCCTTTGTGGCAAACTCAACGGCAACTTCTACACCGATAAACCCACTTCCAACAACCACAATCTCTTCTTTGTCTTTTGCATAAGCATCGAGTTTATCTATAAAATCTTTGTTTTTAGATATGGTAAAAACACCCTCCAAATCTAAAGCATGTTCTAAAGAGGCATGCACAAAAGGAGTAGAACCCGTGGCAAAGATTAACTTGTCAAAATGAATTTCATCTTCATTGAGATAGGCAATCTTCTTTTGGGTATCAACATTCTTGACTTTTCCTACAAGGGTAGCAATCCCCATCTCTTCTGCCATGGCACATGAGGCAACATCTTTTTCACTACACCCTAAAGTCTCTCCAAAAACATAAGGAATGGCACAAGGCACTAACTGCACTTCATGCTCTCTTACGACGAGTATCTCTTTGTGGGGGTAATTCATCTTTGCAGTCACAGCACTTACACCACCAGCAGGTCCGCCACCAATCACTAAAACATCACATTGTATCTTTTTCATAAAAATTCCTTTATATTATAACTTTAAAAACATCCAAAGCAAAAACACCAAAGTAGAGTGTTCCGCCTAAAAGTATTAACTGTGCGAAGAGGGGCAGGGCTTGCAAACTTTGTAGCTTAGAATCCCCCTCATCAAAATAGATATGCTTTACTATCCAAACATAGTAAGCAACTGAAAGCGCAGAGTTGAGGAGTGTCACAAGTGCGACTATAGGTAAATCAACATCTACAACCGCATAGACTAAAACAGCTTTTGAGAGAAACCCTGCTAGAAGTGGGACTCCTGCTAAAGAGAAGAGTTGTACGGTGAAGAGAAAGGCAACTAGCTTATCTTTTTTACCGAAGCCTTTTAAATCATCTAAGCGAAGTTGTGTCGAATCTTTGCTGATATTGCCTATGAGCAGAAACAAAGCACTCTGCATAAAGATATAGGCTATAGCGATGTAAAGAAGACCCGTAGAAGCATAGCTACTCTTCACTGCAACAAAAGCAAGCAACATATACCCAGCATGCGCGATGGAGGAGTAAGCTAAAATCTTCGCTACTCTCTTTTGAAAAAGTGCCAAAAAGTTTCCAAGGGTCATGGTAATGAGAGCAAGAGCGATGAGAATAGGCAGATTAAACGCAATATGCTGGAGTAAAAATGGTGAAAATGTTTGAAAGATAGCGATAGCGGCAACTGTTTTTGCTACACCTGAGAGAAGGGCGGCATTTGAAGCTTTTATCTGTGCATAACTATCAGCTGCCCAAGTGTGCATAGGGACGATAGTGAGTTTGTAAAAGAGTCCACTCAACATAATCCAAAGACCGATAGTACCAAAGGTACCAGTAGAACCTATCTGTGCATTGAGCGAAGCCCCTTCAAAAAGATAAAAAGTAGTCCCTAAAACGATAAGTGCCGTGGCAATAGACCCTGCGATAAACATCTTTACCGCTCCACTTGCTTGTGTGGTGTTCTTGATGTTGGCAACGAGAACAAAAGAGATGATACTCAGTGCTTCAAAAGAGATAATGAAGTTAAGGAGAGTCTGACTCTCTAAAAGGGCGATAGATGCTGTGCCAATGAAAAGTGTTTGTGTAATGCTTATGTTTTCATCTTCATTTAAAACAAAGGCACTTAAAACTATAAACAAAATCAACTCAAAAAAAGCGATACCATCGCTGAGGTAAAAGCCTTGCAAAGGCAAAGCATAACCATGAAGTGTTAAGTAAGCAGAAACTCCTAAAACACTAAGAGAGAGGAGTTTTAAGAAGCTACGGTTACGAATGGCAAAGGAGAGTATGGCAAAGCCAAAGAGAAGTGTAAAGGCACTCATAAGGCACCTCCTGCGTTGAGGTATGGGCTAAAAGCTTGATTTATCACTTCAAAGAGGGATGATGGAAAGATACCAAAGAAGAGAATAAGCAAAGCAAAAATGACAAGGGCAAAAAACTCTACTTTGTGCATACTAAAATCAGTTGCACTTACTTTAGCACTCATTTGCCCATAAATCACACGACGGAATGTCCAGATAAGATACGCCGAAGCGAGCAGTGAACCAAAGAGTATGACCACTATCCATGCTCCAAAACTTTCAATAGCACTTATCAAGATAGAAATCTCTCCTATAAAGCCCATAGTCCCTGGAAGTCCTAAGGCACCTAACCCTGCTAAAACAAAAATAGCGGAAAGATAAGGGGCTTTTTGCATAATGCCACCCATATCTTTCATCTCCCAAGAGTGAAGCTTTTGATGAAAAAATCCAGCGATGAGAAAGAGAGGAGAGATGATAAGTGCATGCCCTATCATCTCATAGAGTGCAGCACTCAATGAGTCAAAGCTGAGTGCAGACATAGCAATGGCAATAAGCCCCATATGTGAGATAGAACTGTAAGCGACCATCTTTTTAATGTGTGTTTCATACAGAGCCATAAACCCTGCAAAAAGTAGGGTAATGAGACCGAGTGTGAGGAGAATCCAAGCATACTTTTGCGAAGTTTCAGGGAGTAAGAGCAGTACAAGGCGTATCATACCGTAAGCCCCCATTTTGAGTAAAACACCTGCAAGGAGTGCTGAGACTGGGGCAGGGGCTTGTACATGGGCATCTGGTAACCAAGTGTGAAAAGGAAAGAGTGGCATCTTCACCGCAAAACCTATGAAAAGTAAAAAGTAGATAAGCACAGGTGTGCTAAGCATTGATTCTTTTATAAGTGTCATATCAAATGTGCCACTCTCTTTATACATCAAGAAAAAGGCAAGCAAAATAAGCATAGAGGCGATATGGGTATATAAAAAGAACTTGATAGCCGCATAAATGCGACCCTCCGCTCCCCAAATCCCCACAAGAAAAAGCATCGGAATAAGTGTAAGTTCCCAAAAGATGAAAAACCATAGAAGATTTGTCGAGAGAAATACACCAAAGATAGCCCCACTAAAAAAGATAAGCAAAGAAAAATAAGCAGCAGGTTTTTTCTCTACATTCCATGAAGCAAGTGTTACTAAGATAAGTAAAACAGAGCTTAAAAGCAGCATAATAACACTAAGTCTATCGACTTGTAGAGTCAAAATAAAATCAAACTTTGTAACGGGTAAATACTCTCCAAGCATCATGTAACCATGTTCAGGAAGTGCCGTAAAAAGTGCTATCATCTGCGAGAACATAAAGATAAAAAGGGCTAAAGTGATATACTTTGTCCCACCAAGGTTGCGTGTTGGCAGATAGATGAAAAGAGAGCCAAAAAGTGGTAAAAAAATCAAAGCGACATAGCTCATACTACACTCCCTATAAATAAAATGACGAAGAGCGAAAAAACACCCAGAAGCATCACTCCTGCTTGATTAGAGACCTTTGAAGTTGTGGTTTTTGAAAAGAGCATAAATATGGAGTGACTCATAGCTACTGTTTTGTTGATAGCGCCATCAACGATGTGAACCTCTACCCAGTGAATGGTTTTGGCTACAGAGTGTATGATGACAACTTGCACAAACCAAGTAATCATCTGTTCTATAAAGTAGCCATTGTAAAGGACTCGGTGAATCGCTTTCATAAAAGGCTGTGCAGCGAGGTTATCTCGCAAATCTGGTCGGCTTTTGTAAAACTTGTAAACGATAAATGCGACTAAAAATATAGCTCCTAAAAGAGAGGGAAGCAGATACTCTATATGTGCTTCACCCACTTCTTCACCCGTAATGTACACCCGTAACTCTTTTTGGTAAAAACCTAAAGCAAGGGTAGCAAATGCCATAATGCCTAAAGGCAGAGCAATCCAAAACTTCGATGGTGTAGTAATGGCTTCATTTAACTCTAAGTCACGAGGTTTTCCTGCGAAGATGAGCAACCATACTCGAAAGATATAAGCCACAGAGAGTACTCCTGCTATGATAGTAAGGGTAGAGATTATCCCATGTGTTTGTGGGTTAAGTAAACTTGCCGTGATGATGGCATCTTTGGAGTAAAAACCACTAAAAGGGGGAATACCACTTAAAGAGAGCGCCCCAAGCGCCATAAAAATGGCGACAAGTGTGAGCTTTTTATAAGTGCCACCAAGTCTGAAGAGGTCTTTGTTATGTCTTGCTGACATGATAACCGCACCAGCACTTAAAAAAAGAAGCGCTTTAAAGATAGCATGGTTTGTTAAGTGTGTCATCCCAGCACTTAAAGAGCCAACACCTAAACCGATAAATGCAAGTGATAAGTGCGACATCGTCGAGTAGGCAAGAACTTTTTTTATCTCTTTTTGAACTAAGGCACTTGTCGCACCGATGAATGCACTCAAACTCGCAACTGCCGCGACTACTATAAGTGCCTGCGAAGCTTCATAAAAGTCAAAAAGTCGAGCGACGATGTAGATACCGCTATTGACCATTGTTGCTCCATGGATGAGTGCTGAAACAGTCGTAGGACCCTCCATCGCTCGCATAAGCCATGGAAAAAGTGGAAACTGCCCTGATTTGCCAATAGCTGCTATGAAGATAAAAATAGCAATGACAAATGAGACAGAACTTGCGAGCTGATTTTGAGATGCAAGGAGATTTATCTTTTGTAAATCAAGTGTCCCTGTAAAGTATAGAAGCAGTCCCATTGCAGCAAAAAGAAATATATCGCCAAACTTCGTGTAGAGAAACGCGGCTACCCCAGCATCCGCAGGGGTGTTGTTTTGATGCCAAAAAGAGATGAGAAGATACGAAGCAAGTCCCATAAACTCCCAACCGACAAAAAGCCCTGTAAGTTCTTTTGCACTTACAAGTAAAATCATCCCTCCGATAAAAAAGAGTATCTTTGCATAGTAGCGTGCTTGGTCGGGGTCTTCTTTCATATAGTCATGAGAAAAGTGGATGTCTAAAGCTCCAAGTCCTGTAGCGATAAGAAGCATGACTACAGAAAGATGGTCAATGTAGATACCAAAAGGGAGTGTGACATTACCAAATGTGAACCAATCGAGTGGAATATTGATGGGTTTTGTGTAGTTAAGAAAGATGTTTACAACCAATGCAAAAAGTAAAAATCCTATGACCTCAGCGAAAACAAAAGCATACTTTTTACTAATCTTTCCAATGATAAACGCGGTAATGGCTCCAGTAAAAGGAAGGATGAGAAGCAGAGCGATACTCATAATGTCTCCTCCGATAACTCATCTGCAATGACTACTTTGCTAAACTTATGCGCCGCTGCAAAAATGAGTATGCCCACAGCTGCTTCGAGTGTTGCAAGTATCATAACCATGTAGGCAAAAGCGATGTTTTGTGCAAGTCCTAGATAGTGTGCAGAGGATGCAAGCATCAAAATAACGGCATTTATGAGCATTTCCAATGAAAAGAAGATGCGTAAAAAGTCGCGATTTGACGAGATACCAAAGAGTCCTATACTAAAAAGAGCAAATGCAAAGAGCATATCAACCTCAAACATGGTCTCTCCTTTGTGGTTTTAAAATATGTATCATCTTAATAGTGCCATAGAGAAGGCTCACCCCAATAAGTGCAAATAAAATGACAACATCACTAAAGGAGTGTGCAAAAAGTTCTTTTTTCTCTACTGTTTCATTGACTATATGTTCTAATGTGGAGCTATTGAGAAGAAAAATAGCACTCATCAAAATGAAAATAAAAAAGGCTAAAACTGCACTCCATGAACTCTGCTTCGTTGCTGGAAACTCTGTCCCAATGAGTGTGATACCAAAGAGCATAAGGACTGCAATGCCCCCAGTGTAGACAAAGATTTGAAAAAGTCCCAATAACTTTTCATCTAAAGTAATGTAGTAAACACCTAAAACTAACATCATTAAAGCAAAAGAGATAAGAGAATTGATACTCTTTTTTGCACTTAAAGATGTTATGGCTAAAACAAGGGCAATAGTAAGTAAAACAATATTCATAGTGTCCCTCCACTAAAGTTTGGTTCACCACTTATGGGTGCTTTTATCTCTTTGTCTTTCATGGCTGCCTCGGCTTCTTTTTTCTTTTTTGCAAGTTCTTTTTTTACCCTTGCTGCTTCTTCTGCTTCAAGTCGGCTATCAATGTACTCTTGAGGAATATCCACCTGCACCCAAAAGTTTTCTTGGTCTTCATGCCATCCACCACTCAACATATCGTATCGTCCACCACTTAAAACGATGGACTTTTTGGGTTTTGTCGGGCAGACATCTTCACATAAACCACAAAAGATACAAACGCCAAGATTGACTTCTGGTACTATGTTTTGTTTTTTAAAAGGAAGGTGTTTCATACTGATGGCATTTGTAGGGCATATCTTGTTACAAGAGTCACACCCTATGCAAGTTTCATAGTCTACAGTATGCTTACCTCGAAATCTCTCTGTTTCATGCATTAAGTGCGTGCGGACATCTTTTTGTGCGGGACTTTTTACGGTAAGGGCTTTGGAAACTCTGTAAACTTTTTGTAGTAACTCAAGTATCATGACAAACTTCCTAGAAGATAGATTTTCGCAAGCATTATCCATGCAACATTTAAAAGGGAGAGTGGCACTAAATAACTCCATGAAAAGTGTAACATCTGCTTCATAGTGATACGCGGAGTTGAAGCACGAATAACCATCATAAACATAGCAATGAGTAACATCTTTATAAACAAAAAGATAAAGCCATCAAAAAATAGCCCCTTATATCCACCGAGAAAAAGTGTCGCTGCCCCTGCAAAGACTGCCATAAACTCTGAAAACTCTGCGA
Source organism: Sulfurimonas sp. (assembly GCA_027019335.1). Lineage (GTDB taxonomy): Bacteria > Campylobacterota > Campylobacteria > Campylobacterales > Sulfurimonadaceae > Sulfurimonas. Next base: position 82,179 of record JALUWV010000115.1, read on the forward strand.
GTTTGAGTAAAAAGTAGTTCGTACCACTATACTCTGTATAAAATCCATACACTATCTCTTGTTCTGCATCGGGGATATTAAAAGGGGGTTGGTCAAGGAGTCCAAGCAAAGCTATAAAGTATAAGATAAATGCAGGTAAAAGGATGAGAAAACTCAGCCATGAACTCTGCTCGACGATAGCGTTAAGATTCAGCGTTCCAAAGAGTAAAGCAGGGGAGAGTGCGCTCAAGAAAAAGGAAGTCTCCATCGAAATCATCTGTGTTAAAACTCTGATACCCCCTAAAAAGGAGTACTTGTTGTTGGAGCCAAAACCTGTTAAAAAAAGTAAAAAAGGTTCTATCCCTATGAGAACAACAAGTGCAAGTAGGGCATACTCACTCTGCACAACTGTAATCGTCTGTGTCCAAGGGATAAATGCAGTGGGAAGCATAGCAATCGTCGCTGCTAGTATGGGCATAATAGAAAAAAGATAAGGATTGACACCATCAGGGGTAATACTCTCTTTTGTTAAAAGTTTACTCAAATCAAAAAGTGTTTGGTAACTCCCAGCAGGACCATTAAAACTCGGACCAACTCTTTTATGGAGTGCCGCTATAAACTTTCTAAAGAACCAAAACAGAGCAACTGTCCATAAAAGGACATAGAATATACCAGGGAAAATTACAATATTGAAAATCATCGGTCTAAATCTCCTTGGCATATATATAAACTTCCAAAGATAAGTGGAATATCTGAGAGCGTTTGCCCTTTTAAGAGTTTGTCAAGCATCATCGTATGGTTAAAGCTAGGAGCTTTCATCTTGAGTCTGTAAGGTGAAGTGGCTTTTTCTTGTGTGACTAAGTGCATGAGTACTTCACCACGTGACCACTCAACACGGCTAATGGCTTCACCGGCTGGAAGCTTTTTAGGTACTTTTACCATATGGTCTTTTGTCGGATTGAATTTACCAGACTTTATGCACTCTTCTATATGTTTTTTGGCTTGTTTGATAATGTCTACTGATTGTTCAAGTTCTTCAAAGAGATTGACGAGTCTATCATTTGCCGAGCCTGTTTTTTGTGTGACATAGTCCATATTTATTTTATCATACGCAGCGTAAGGCTCATCTAAACGTACATCTACTTTAACACCACTTGCTCTTGCGACTACACCACAAAGTGAGTACTCTTCAACCTCTTGTGCGGTAATAATCCCTTGCTTTGCAGCACGCATTTTCATCGTAGGGTTTTTTACAAAAATGGCTCGCATATCATCTTTCGTTGCATCAAATTTATCAAGAGCTAACTGCAACTCCTCTAACATATTTTCTTGTAAACCATAGCGAACACCACCCGCTTCAATAGCTGCCGTTGCAATCCTTGCTCCACTATAAGACTCTAAAAAGTCAAGAAAAAACTCTCTCATATCCATGTTCCACATCGCAACAGTATGCAAACCTAAGGCATTATAAAAGCCACCCATACCCATGGCGTGCGAAGAGATACGAGAGACTTCACCTAAAAGTACACGCATCCATTTTGCAAATTCTGTTATCTCTGTTCCTGCTATCTCTTCAACGGCTTGTGCATACGCTATCATTGAGTTAATGTTATCCATAAAACAGAGTCTTTCCACAGCGACAATAGCCCCTATAAAATCTTTTTTCGTTACAAGGTGTTCTAAGGCACGCCATACAAAGCCGATGTCAGGGTCAATGCTAATCACATCTTCACCATCACAATGTACTTTGAGGCGAATAGGTCCACTTGCAGGGTGAGTTGGTCCCCAATTTAAAACAGTCTCAGAACTCTCTGCATCTATGCCTTTGTCATTTTCATTCTCTTCTGTCTTAAAAGCATCTACGATAGTTTGGATATTTTGAAGTGTATTTGCTTCATGGGCATCCCAATCAAAATCTTTTCTAAAAGGAGCTTTTCCGTAAAAATCTTGTGAAATGATGATTGGTCGTAGGTCTGGATGGTGTAAAAACTTTACTCCAAACATAGAGTAAGCTTCTCTTTCGTGCCAATTAGCCCCCTTAAATAGCGGTGTAATGGACTCTATCTCACATTTGTCTAACTCTCGTGAAATGTCACACTTCAACCAGCAGTTGCGTTTACTTATGAGGTCTTCAAAAAAGTAGTTCATCTCGATGATGTTTTTTTCTAAAAAATCTGTTGGTGAAACGGTTGCTATGGTTTTTAAGCCATTAGCTTTTAAGGCTTTGGCAACTTTGAGTAAATCTTCTGCATTTGAGAGTTTTACTTTTTTCCAGCTTTTTTTATAATCTTCTATGTACTCTGTTTCGTACATTTGTAAAAGTGCATACAAACTCTGCATTTAAAACTCCATCTCTTTATAGAGTCCACCTTGACTCGCAGCACTCGGTATGCCTTGCTTCATCTTCTCTTTTATCTCTTCAAGTCCAGCGATGATAGCTTCAGGACGCGGAGGACAACCTGCAACAAAAACATCTGCAGGAAGTATCTCTGTGGGGTTTTTTATAACAGCAAGTGAGTCATTGTATGGTCCACCATCAAAAGAACACGCCCCCAAAGCTAAGACATACTTAGGTTCAGGCATCTGTGCATAGGTTCTCAAAAGGGCAGGGAGAATCTTTTTGGTAACTAAGCCTGTAATGATGAGTAAGTCCGCTTGACGTGGTGTGGGTGTTGGTAAGTAACCATAACGTTCCCAATCATAACGAGGACCCATGGCTGCTGCCATTTCAAGTGAACAACAGCCTGTACAAAAATGAGCCATCCAAAGAGATTCACTCTTTGCATGGGCGAAAAAATCATATATTTTGAGCATATGAATACTCCTTTATAGCGATAATTAATGCAAAAGCAATAATACCTGCAAAAATAGCAGCGATAGTTTGTGAATGTGTGTCATGAGCATACACAAAGAGTGAGAAAAAAAGTCCTGTCATATCTGCGATGATGAACATGATAGCAAACATAAAAAATCCAAAGTTTGCTTTTTTAGGAGTAGAACTACTAGGAGGAAGCCCGCACTCAAAATGTTCGTTCTTAATCTTGTTTGGAGAGTAGGGTGCAAGTAAAATGCCAATGATGTATAAAGTAACAACACTCATAAAAATTCCAAGAGTATAAATGATAAAAGTTTCTATAATGGCTCCTTCTGTAAAGTATATATCACTATTTTACCTAATATTTGCCAAAAAAATCTACAAAATTTTGGTAATTTGTGCTATTATTGTTTATAATTTTTAGTATAAGGGTAGATTATGGGATTTTTTTCAAAAAATGAACCAACATATAATTTTGGATTTTTAAATCAAGAGATAGCAACAATGTTAGCAGATGAGAAAGTGCTTATATTTGATAATGAAAAGCAAATACTTCAAAATGGTAATATAGAAGAAAAAGTAAAAACACTTTTTGCCATTAAGGATAGAGAGATTTTTTATTGGGAAGAGTTTAAACGTACTTATCCTGTAGGTATGTTTGCTGTTCTCCCTGATAGAAAATTTGTAGAGTGGAATGAGGACTTCAAAAAACTCATCAAATGGAATGATAATGAGTTAGAAAATGTCAGTGGGGCGGGAAAAGTTCTTTGGCCAAGTAAACCTGCAGAGTGTCAAGTTTGTAAAATCGTTAAACAGTTTGATATGACAGAGAAAAAAGCAGGGTATGGAAATGCAAATGTTGAAGATAAAAATGGAAAAATTATTCCAGTTTTTGTTTATGTTATTCCCGTTTTTATAAAGGGAACACTCGATAGAACTTTTGTTATCATACGCGATAGACGTCCAGAACTCCAAACGCGCAAAGAATTTTTACTCGAAGAGACAGCCCCTATTATAGAGCGACTTACAAGGTTACGAGATAGAGATATTTCAGACCTTATGCAACTTGATAATGATTCAGAACTCAAAACACTTGAAGAGCCTATAAACTCTATCATTACAACCCTACAAGAGATTATAGGGCAAACAGAACAATCAGCAAGTGATGTTGATGAGGACTCGGTAAAAGCAAAAGAAGTTGTGAGAAACTCCGTAGAGTGGGCAAGTGGAGAATTTCAAGCGGCTCAAGGAGAACTTGTAGAAAAAGCAAAATCACTTGAAGCATCAACAAACGAGATAGAAAATATGGTTGGACTCATAAAAGATATAGCAGACCAAACAAATCTACTTGCACTCAATGCTGCGATTGAAGCAGCACGAGCGGGAGAACATGGTCGTGGATTTGCTGTTGTTGCGGATGAAGTAAGAAAACTTGCCGAGAGAAGCCAGCATGCCACTTCTGAAATCACAGCAACGATTTCTGTCATAAAAGATGCTACATTTACAATGGTTTCAGATATAGACCGTTCAAATCAAGATAGTGAAAAACTTGTAAATGACCTTTCTCAAATAGATGAAAATGTCAATTCTATAGAAGAACATGTTGCAGTACTGAAAAAAGCCATAAAAGGGTTTAAACTTTAAGTGATTGTTATGTAAATAATCTCAACTTATTTTAATTATAAAGTAATATAATTTTTTATCGCAAATAAGGAGCCATATTATGCATTTTTTAGATGAAGATATTTATGATGCAGTAAAAAATTATATTCCAAAAGTAAGTGAATATGTAAACTCACATGGTGGAGATATTATTCTTCTTGGTGCTAAAGATGGTACCATCTATATAGAACTTACTGGAGCATGTGGTGGATGTTCTATGAGTCTTATGACTACTAAAATGGTTGTGCAAAAAAAGCTACGAGAACTGATACATCCTGAACTTGTTGTTACAAATGTTGATGGAACTCCTGAGAATGAGATGCCACACGATGCCTATACGGGTAAACCTGAAAAACCTGAAGAAATATATGAAGAAAAAAATACAATGTTTGACAATATCAAGCATCTTATAGGATTGTAAAATGGTTATAGATTATGCAGATAAAGAACTTACACAAAGATATCAACTTATGGCTCAGACCATTATCCCGAGACCAATTGCATGGATTATCACTCAAAATGAGCAGGGTCTTCTTAATGTGGCACCTTTTAGCTATTTTATGGGGCTTAGTTCTGAGCCTGCGACTATGATAGTAAGTATAGGACACAAAAGTGATGGGAGTGAAAAAGATACTTTACGAAACATCAGACAAAATGGCAAATGTACTATCTGTATGGTGGATGAAGCACACCTAGAAACAATGCATTTTAGCTCAAAAGAGTTGCATGAGACTGAGAGTGAAGCTACTACATTTAACATAAAAACCAAAGAAGTTGTAGCAGGGTTTCCTCCTATGGTAGAAGGAGTACCGAGTGCATTTTTTTGTGAATTTTATCAAGAGATTACACTCAAAGGCTCAAAAACCATTCCTTTAGTTGTTGAGATAAAAGAGCAGTTTATAGATGAGGCTATTTTAGCTGATAAAGAGAAAATGATACTCGATTATGAACCAGTAGCACGTGTAGGAAAAAGCTATGCTCTGCTTGGGAAAAAAATCACTCCTCCACCTATAAAAGTACACCCATAATTCTAGGCTATTTGCTAATCAGCATTTATCCGTATTGCTTTCGTATGTAAAAGAGCATCTGCTATCTTTTGTCTAGCAGACTCTATAAGGCGAGAAAAAGTGGTGCGGGAGATGCCCATTTTATCTGCACACTCCTGCTGGTAGAGTCCCTCATAATCTGCTAAACGCAGTGCCTCCATTTCATCTTCACCCAGTGTAACTCTTTCAAGTTCATTGCGTTTTATACCACATGGTTTAAAGCAAATATGACTATGGTCAGCATTTATTTGCCTCTGTATAGGTCTTCTCCCTCTCATTATTATTTTTCATACTTTAAAGAGTGTATCCACTCTGCTATTGTTTTTATATCTCCATCATTTAGCTTTTTAAATGCAGGCATAATCGCACCTTTTGAACTAGCATATTTTTGTTTACTTCCATTTTGAATGCTATGTACCAATACTTCTAAAGTATTTCCTTCTCTCATAGCAACATTTTTAAATGCAGGTCCAACGATATGTTTATCTACTTTATGACAAGAGAGACAGTTGTTTTGAAGGGCTAGTCGTTCTCCTTTTGGCATGGCATTGAGTCTATTTTCAATTCTTTGTGCTTCATCGAGGTTTTTTTGTGTAAAATGTTTAAACATATACTCTGCTATAGCTTGGAGTTCATCTTGTGTAACCTTGCCTTTTTGTGAGGGCATAAGTCCATAAGATTTTAAACTTTCTTTATCGCAAAATGACTTGCTGACATTTGGAGCAACAACATAATCTTTGACAAAAGCTATTGCCTTTGGAACTCTTTGGCTTTCATCTCCTGTTTTGATAAAACTTCTTACATGAAATGCAACTGCCATCATTGGGGGTGCCTTTTCATCCTCAAAAGTCTTTGGAGGTAAGTCAAGATTATGACATTTGCTACATTTTTGCTCTAAAAGCTTTTTACCATCTAAATGAACTGTTTTTTTAGTTTCAAAACAACCGCTCAAAAAGATTAATGACAGTGTTAATACCCATATTGTTTTCATTGTATTCCTTTCATTTCTATTTTTTTCAATCCTAAACTTATAATCAATCCAGCAAGTAACAACACGATAGTGAGCAAATATATAAATGTATAACTCTCAAAATTTTTCAGTAAAAGACCACCAAGAACAGGAAAAAAGAGTCCAAAGGAGCTGAGATTTGTTTGTACTGCTGTATAGATTGGGCGTTTTTCTTCTGGTGCTATTTCTATGATGAGATTCATTCCGCTGTTGCCAAAACCATCAAGTGCTACACCATACAGAAAAAATACAAGGGCATAGATAGCGCTACTGTTTGCAAAGAGAGCCACTCCAAATGCAGCTATCATAAAAACAAAACTCAAAGAGAGCATTTTCTCATAGTCACTTATTTTTCTCCATAGTAAGGAACTCCCTGCTATACTTCCTAACATCTGCATCATGATAAATCCACCTAAAACCCAACCAGTAAGAGTGACAGAATTTTTTGCTTCTAGTATCACAAAAGGGATAGAGAGATAACAAGCAAAGCTTAAAAAGATAGCTAAAGTTTGCTGTTGCAAACGCTTGTCACTTTGCAGTATGCCAAAGGCATTTTTTACAAAAAGGGCAAAATTTTTCTCTTTTTCTTGTACGTTTTCTTTAAAAGGTTCATCATCAATAGAAACAAAAATAAAAAACCCAATAGCCATAATAAAACTACTGACTATGAAAAGATATGCATAATTAAGTGGTGCTTCAAAATTACTCAAAACATACCCAGCAACACCACCACTCACGATAGAGGCAAAAGAACCTGCTACCTGACGGTTTGCCATGGTCTTTCCTCGATATGTTTTAGAAAAAAGTTTTGCTTGGAGTTCTTTAAAATAAATAGCACCAAACCCAGCCGAGAGAGAAAAACCGAAAAGTCCTAAACCTATAAGTAAAAGAGTCAAGGTCTTGTTTGTATCTCCAATAAAATAGATACTTAAACCAATACTAAACCAAGAGAGCCAACGGAAGAAAAAAACCTTCTTTAGATAAGGGAGAACTTTTTTGTAACTTTGTGCATGAAACGCAGCATAAAGTTGTGTGAGTATAGCCCCTCCACGAAGTAAAGAGACAAAAACCCCTACAACTAAAGCACTGTTACTAAAATGCTCGATTATAAGGGGTAGCACAGTAGAAGGCTCTGCTATAGTGATGGCTAAAGAGAGAAAAAAAGCATGGGCTACATTTTTATAGTTATTTGTTGGATTGTTTTGTTTTGGAACAATCTTATTTGAGTATTGTGACAACAAAGGCACCTCTAAAGTCACCTTTTTTATAGCCAATCGCTTTGTCATGCGGATATTTTGCTTGGATGAGTTTATAAGCTTCTGGATTTCTTACTGTCGCATCACCATGACAAGTTAAGCAAACACCTTTGTTCATAAAAATTGGCTTATATACTTTGTAAGAGTTTTTCGCTAGCTTTTTCACTATCATTTTAGGAACAGTTTTATGTGCATTGACATTAGTTTGGATTGCTTTTAACACTTGAGCCTCATCGGCTGTTGGTTTATTGGCAGGATTTCTGTACTTGAGTGAAATTCTTTTGACACTCACACCTTTTGGATAGTTACTATTTACTTTTTTAGCAATTTCAGATGCCTCTTGGAGACAAAATCCTGCGGCTTGCACTGGCCCACCTGCTTTCATATTTTGTTTCATATGAGACTTCAAAGTTCCACCCATTTTCATAATGGCAGATTTCGCCTCTTGTTTAATCTCTTTGTTTGTTGTAGCATTTAAAAGTGATGCACTCGTCAGTAGCATAATCGGTAATACGACTCTTTTCATTTTTTTATCCTTCTCTTTTTTTGTAAAATTATATCGGACATATGTTCATAAGTCAATATTTACACTAAAAGTGTATAATTGTCAAAAATCATAAAGAAGAAAACTCATTTTGAAAACGATAACACAAACAAAACTCATTATATATCTCAGTATATTTTTTACACTTTTTTACAACTATAGCTTTTTTGAAAACCTTATAAAAGTTTATACATTAAACAATAACCTTGGTTTTGTCATCTCTACTGCCTTTGTAATGACTTTTTTTCTTACATTTTTATTAGGCTTAGTAAGCTTTAAGTATACAATTAAGCCTATCTCTATCATTCTCTTGCTTGTCTCTTCTATGACAAGTTATTTTATGAATACTTATCATGTCATCATAGATGCAACAATGATACGCAACATGATGCAAACAAACATTCATGAATCTATGGATTTGTTAAGTGTAGAACAAGTGGTGTACTTTATCTTTTTTGGGTTAGTTCCATCTTACTACATTTATAAAGTAAAGATTGAGGAACGAGGTTTTAAGAAAGAGTTTTTTTCAAGAATCAAACTTTTACTCCTTTCTTTAGGGATTATTGCTGTAGCTATCTTTTCTTTTTCTAAGTACTACACTTCTTTTGTGCGTGAGCATAAGCCCCTACGTTTTACAATTAACCCAACCTATTGGATGTATTCTACGGGGAAATATATCAATCTTACTTTCAATTCAGCCCCGTTAGTTGTCAAGCCTATAGGACTCGATGCAAAAATAGTCGATACAAGTGGGCGTAAAAAAATCGTCATTATGGTTGTAGGTGAAGCAAGTCGTGCAGACCATTTTAGTCTCAATGGCTATGAGAGAGATACAAATCCTCTTTTAGAACAAGAAGATATTATCAACCTACCAAATGTTTCCTCTTGTGGTACTTCTACCGCTGTTTCTGTCCCTTGTATGTTCTCCAAATACGACAGAAGTAGTTATAGTTACAAGAAAGGAATCAGTACTGAAAATGTTGTAGACGTGTTAAAACATACAAAAAAGATAGCAATTTTATGGAGAGATAATAACTCTGACTCTAAGGGAGTGGCGCTTCGTGTACCTTATCAAGATTATAAAATGGCAAAAAATAATCCTGACTGTCAAGAGGGTGAATGTCGTGATATAGGAATGCTTGTGGGCTTAGATAAATTTATAGCAAAAAATAAAGATAAAGATATTTTTATCGTCTTACATCAAATGGGGAATCATGGACCCGCGTACTATAAACGTTACACAAAAGAGTTTGAAAAATTCAAACCTGTATGTAAAACGAATCAGCTTGAACAATGTTCTCAAGAGGAAATTGCCAATGCATACGATAATGCTATTTTACAAACAGATACATTTTTAACCAAAACAATTCATTTTCTTAAAGGCTATGAAAACAAGTATGATACCGCGATGATTTATATGAGTGACCATGGTGAAAGTTTAGGTGAAGAGGGTGTCTATCTTCATGGATTACCTTACTTTATGGCACCTAGCGCGCAAACACATATCGGTGCATTGATGTGGTTTGGTAAGGGAATGAAAAAAGAGGTAAATGCAGTAGCATTCCAAAAAAGAGCCGATAAAAAGTATACGCAAGATGCACTTTTCTCTACCTTATTAGGGCTTTTTGATGTACAAACAAAAGTGTACAATAAAAAAATGGATATGTTACATAATGAGCATTAACAAACAAATTCTTGTAACTGCTTTTATATTACTTGCGAGTATTGTTTATTTTGGTATATATGATATAGACCTTGTTTTACAAGATTCTTTTTACAATTTTCAAACACACCATTGGATTTTAGCATGGTATGCAGAACCCTATAAGTTTATCTTTTATGATGGTGCAAAAAGATTTTTGATTTTGTTTGCTGTTACACTTTTAATCGGTTCTCTTCTTTTTAGAAAAAAAGCTTTTGTACAGGAGTATAAAAAAGGGATTATTATTATTTTGCTCTCTGCTATTTTTGTACCAAGTATTGTAGGTGTTCTAAAAAATCATACAAATATGCCATGCCCTAAAAATGAAATCCGTTATGGGGGTGTTTACCCTAGAACAGCCGTATGGGAGAGCTATCCGAGTGATTTTAAAAAACCACATGTTAAGTGTTGGCCAGCAGGGCATGCAAGTGGTGGATTTGCACTTTTAAGTCTCTTTTTTCTTTTCAAAAGAAAGCGTAATCGTTTTATCGGTTTGGGAATTGGACTTTTTGCTGGCTGGAGTATGGGACTCTATAAAATGCTCATAGGTGATCATTTTTTAAGTCATACCGTTTTAACCATGATTTTAGCATGGCTCATAATTTTACTTATCGTGAAAATTCTTTCAATCAGAGAAAATAATGAAGCATAATTGTGGTATTATAATGTCGTTATTAATATACTAAGGTGTTTAAATGGATTTAGGTACAGTTATTGGTATTGTTTTAATTTTATCGCTTTTCATTATTTCAATGATTATGGGTGTTGGAGTAGGTGCTTATGTAGATATTCCTTCTGTTATGATTGTTGTTGGTGGGAGTATAGGGGCTTTAATGGTCTCTTTTAAGCCAGCACAAATGAAAGCTTTTACCAAAATTTTTATGAAAGCTATAAAACCTGGTGAAGAAGATGTTGCAGAGCTTATTAAAAAACTTGTTGATTTTGCTACAAAGGCAAGAAAAGATGGTATTTTGGCGCTTGAAGGCGATATCAATAGTGAAGAGAATGAATTTTTGAAAAAAGGTTTGTCTATGGCTATTGATGGAAGTGACCCAGATACTATCCGTGAACTTTTAGAAATAGAGATGGAACAAACAAGTACAAGACATAAGATTCACGGTTCTATCTTTAACCAGTGGGCAGGGCTTGCTGGGGCTATGGGGATGGTTGGAACACTTATCGGGCTTGTTGCCATGCTTTTAAACATGGCAGACCCATCAGCTATTGGTCCATCAATGGCGGTTGCTTTGCTTACAACGATGTACGGAGCGATTATTGGGAATGTTTTTGGAACACCAATTTACAATATTTTGTCTATTCGTAATGATGAAGAGACTTTAGTTAAAGAGATGATTTTAGCTGGAATTATGTCTATACAATCAGGGGATGCCCCACGAGTACTCGAAGCAAAACTGCTGAGCTATCTTGCACCTGCAGATAGAGTGAGTCAGTTTGATTAAAAGAGTAAATAATGGCAAAAAATAAGTGTCCTGAATGTGAAGAGTGCCTCCCTGCTTGGTTAGCAGCATTTGGTGACTTGATGTCACTTTTACTCTGTTTTTTTGTTTTACTTTTGTCAATGTCAAGTATGGATGCTAAAAAAGTCTCCGAAGCCATCGGTTCACTCTCAGGGGCGATGAGTGTTTTAGAAGGTGGGACAAAAACAGAAATCTCTAAAAAACGTATCTTAGAATCAACACCTATAGAGTCTCAAGATGAAACAAGCCAAACGGTCAATAGAGTACAACAAGCAGTCGGTGAAGCAAATGAGATGATGGAAAAGGGGCATGGTCCTGCTATCACACTTGATGATGCACAAGAGGGATTTGTCATCAAACTTCCTGGTTCCCTCTTGTTTAAACCAGATAGTGCAACGATAGAAAATGAAGATGCTTTACTCTTTTTAAAACGGGTTGCACTTATCATTGAAGAGTTACCAAAAACAATGAATGTGAGTGTACAAGGGCATACTGATAAGCAACCGCCAAGTACGAGGAGTCCTTTTAAAGACAACTGGGAACTCTCTTCTGCTCGTGCTATTTCTGTCCTTCATGAATTAATTTTAGATGGTGTCTCTCCAAAAATTCTGAGTGCTTCTGGGTTTGCACAGTATAAACCCTTAGCGACAAATGCAACTGTAAGTGGACGAGAAAAAAATCGCCGTGTTGAACTCCACTTTTTTGGCACAAAAAATGATAAGAAAGATAAAATAAAACAAAATATCTTACAAAAGGAAGCAGGGAAATAATGGTGCGTTTACTGGTTATACTTTTAGCATTTGCTTCTCTTTTGGGGGCTGAAGCAGTTACAATTCCAACAATGAATTTTAATCTTGCCGCTCCTGACACTCCTAAACAATTAGTTTCGTCTCTCAATGTTTTAGTAGTCCTTACACTCCTTTTTTTAGCACCTTCGATGGTTCTCGTGATGACAACTTTTACCCGTTTTATTATAGTATTTGGGTTTTTACGTCAAGCACTTGGAACACAACAAGTACCTCCAACCCAACTCCTTGTGATGCTTGCAATGATACTTACTTTTTTCGTGATGGAACCCGTGGGAACAAAGGCTTATGAAGATGGGATTAAGCCTTATATCGCAGAAAAGATAGGGTACGAAGAGGCATTTGACAAGGCAACACTTCCGTTTAAAAATTTTATGATTAGAAATACAAGAGAAAAAGATTTGGCACTTTTTTTTCGTATAAGAAAAATGAAAAATCCACAAACAGTTGCAGCTGTGCCACTTTCGATTGTTATTCCTGCATTTGTGATAAGTGAGATAAAAACAGCCTTTGAGATAGGATTTTTGATATTTCTTCCATTTTTGGTTATCGACATGGTTGTGGCTTCTATCTTAATGTCTATGGGGATGATGATGCTCCCACCTGTTATGATTTCACTCCCCTTTAAAATTCTTGTATTTGTCCTCATCGATGGATGGAACTTACTTATAGGAAATTTAATTGCATCTATTAAATAAAAGGTCTTACAAATGATATGTAAACATTTTGGCGAATGTAATGCGTGTAAAATATATGAGGGTGGCTATCAAACGCAACTCCAAGCGAAACAAGCACTCAATACAGAACGATTTTCAAAGTTTTATACAGGAAAAATTGCTGTTTTTGAATCTTTAGAGTCTCACTATCGCGCACGAAGTGAGTTTAAAATATGGCATGATGGCGATACACTTCGCTATGCAATGAACCACAAAGAAAAAGGGCGTGTTATTTTTATAGAAGAGTGTCCACAAGTCAATGAACATATAGAAAAGTTGATGCCAAAACTTCTACAGATGATTGCTGAAAAAGAGATGGGATTTAAACTTTTTGGGGTAGATTTTTTAAGTTCAAGTCGTGGAGAAATTGTAGTTTCTCTTTTATATCATCGTCGCCTTGATAATGAGTGGGAAGTCCTTGCAAAAGAGATAGCAAGTGACTTAAACATCTCTATCATAGGGCGTTCTCGCAAGCAAAAAGTCGTTATTGGACGAGATTTTATCTGTGAAACATTGCATATTGCAGGCAAACCTTATATATTTTACTATATAGAAAATAGTTTTACACAACCAAACCCACGAGTAAATGAGCAGATGATTGCTTGGGCGATGGAAAAATTTGCAGATGCAGAGGGTGATTTGTTAGAACTTTATTGCGGGGCAGGGAACTTTACCATTCCTTTTGCGAAGATATTTGATAAAGTACTTGCAACAGAGGTTTCAAAATCTTCTATTAATGCAGCAAAGGAAAATATGAAACTCAATAGTGTAGAAAATATAGAGTTTGTACGTATGAGTGTTGAAGATTTTGTAGGGGCTTTAGATGGTGTACGAGAGTACCGCCGTATGAAAGATATAGATATAAAAAGTTATACTTTAGAGAGTATTTTTGTAGACCCTCCACGAAGTGGTATGGATATGGCTTCTTGCCTTTTTAGTGCAAGGCATGAAAACATTGTTTATATCTCATGTAACCCTGAAACACTTGTAAGAGATTTGGAAATCTTAACGCAAACACATGATGTCATTGATATGGCTTTGTTTGACCAATTTCCTTACACACACCATGTAGAAATGGGTGTTAAACTGAAAAAAAAGGCTTAGTATGAAATTTATTGTAATTGTATGTATTTTCTTTTTATCTTTAAATGCAGATGAGATGAGAAATTTAGATAATATGGTGAGTGGCATACAGCCAAAGAGTACTCCACAAGTAAATAAGGCACTTGAAAAAAGAGTAGCACGACTTGAAGCGAAAGTAAAACAACTTACACGGCTTTTTGCTCAAGTACAAAAAACGAAAGTGGCACCTGTTAAAAAAGTGCAAAAAAAATCAAAGTCAAAAGCAAAAACGAAAGAAGTTACAAAGGTACATACGAAGCCAAAAGAGAAGAAAACGAAAGTTTCTCAAGCGGGTACTTATAGATTAAACAGAGACTCTTACATTTATAATGAAGCTGACGGAGAGATTTTGGATACTTGGGCAGAAGGGACTTCTTTTACATCAACCAAACGAACAAGTAGAATGATTAAAATTACAGGTTATTTTGTAAATAAAGTCTGGAGAAAAGCTGAAAAAAATATCTGGGTTAAAAGTGAAAATGCTTTCAAAAGATAGCTAATAAATGAAAAAAATTTTAATTATTAGTGATGGAAGTGTTGGAAAACATTTTATAAAGCGAACACTACAAACCAACAGTAATGAAAATATTTACTATATTGTTCAAACAAAAGAGACAAAGTTTGATGATTTTAATCCAGCACGTTTTAAATTTTATGAGTTTGACCCTACGAGTTTATATAAGTTAGCTAATCTCTTAAAGATGGAGTTTATTCAAGTTTTTGTTGTGATGGAGAGTAGTATTGATGTGGAAAATACTATCAAAAATATACGGACGATAAAAAAACAGTTACGCATTATTGTCCTCAATCAATGGAATTTAACAAATGAAGATTCCAACATTGTTCTGATTAATAGCAATGAACTACTCGCTTCAAGATTTTTAGATTACTTGCCCAATGTTCCTGTTATCGCACAAAATGTGGGAACAGGTGAAGGTGAAATCATGGAAGTACTGGTTCCTTTTGGAAGTTCTTTTGTCTATAAACATCTCGGTGTGATAGAACAAAAAAACTGGCGAATTGCTGCAATCTATCGTAATCGAAAACTTCTTTTACCTTCAAGAAGACGAATGATACAACCAAATGACTTACTTCTTTTAGTCGGTGAACCAGCTGTTTTAGAATCGGTTTATAAAGAGATAAAACAAGAATTAGGACAATTTCCTGAACCTTTTGGGTCAAATCTATACCTTTTAATAGATATGAATATTACAGACAATGCAACACTCGGAGCATTAGTGCGTCATGCCGTACAAGCACATGAAAAATTTAACAGATATGATATGATTATAAAAGTACTCAATCCTTCCAATATTGACTTACTACAAGAGATTAAAAATTATAGTAATGTCAATATAAAAGTTGATATTCATTATGAAAAGGGTGGTTTTTCAAAAATGTTGCAAGAAGATATCGCACTCTATCATATAGGGCTTATTCTTGTTTCAAAAGAGATGTTTGCCGATTATGAGATAAGACAACATTTATATGAAACCCATCTTCCCATTTTTAAAATCTCAAATAAAGGCTTCTCTTCTTTAAAAGACACGAAGCTGATTTTATCTGAAAATCGAGATTTAGAAAAAATCTCAGCAACTATTTTTGATATTTCAGAGCAGATGAGTTTAAATATTGAGATACATAACTATATGCAAGAACATCAAGGCAATAAACTCCCTGTGATAGAGCATTTTACAAATCTTTCAAGTATCTTTTCTAAGTCTATTAAGATTATAGAAGAACATGAAAATCCTATTTTGAGTCTGCAAAAACAAGAAAATTTTTTACAGATACTTCCCTTTACTGAAAAATTAACAAAACACAAATTTTTCTCTCTTTTTTCAACGGATAGTGAAAAGCTTTACCATAAACTTGATGATTATCATCAAATTTTTATACCTGTTCAGGTCTGATTTAGCTCTTTTTTACTCTTTTTTTAGTACTATAGCTTATCTGAATTTTGGATAGAAAATGCAAGTACATATTCCCTTAGTAAAAACCGTTGATAACTCATACAATATTGAAATAGCACCTATAGAGGCAATGCACTTTGAGACAAAAGTAGCCATCATTACAAACCCTAAAGTAGCAGGACTGCATTTAGGATATTTACTCTCTAAAATTACAGCAAAAGAGTTATATATTATAACTGTTCCTGATGGAGAAGAGTATAAAAATCAAGACTCTGTAAATATCATATTAGAGTCTCTTTTCAATCATCGTTTCAATCGTAAATCTTTACTGATTGCGTTTGGTGGTGGTGTGATAGGCGATATGACAGGCTATGTTGCAAGTATCTATCAAAGAGGCATTGATTTTATGCAAGTGCCTACGACTTTACTCTCTCAAGTTGATGCAAGTGTTGGTGGAAAAACAGGGATGAACAATAGCTATGGAAAAAACCTTATTGGTGCATTTCATCAGCCACAATCGGTACTTATTGATGCTCATTTTTTACAAACACTTCCTCAAAGAGAGTTCGGTGCAGGTGTTGCAGAGATAGTAAAAATGGCAGTAACATTCAATGAAGATTTTTTCATATTTTTAGAAGAAGCTGACTTGAGCAATAAAGAAGTACTCCAAGAAGCGATAAAAAAAGCTGTACAAACAAAAGCAGGTGTTGTTGCACAAGATGAAAAAGAACATGGATTGCGTGCTGCGCTAAACTATGGGCATACTTTTGCTCATGTTATTGAGAGTCAAACATCATATACTGGTTTTTTACATGGTGAAGCTGTCGCTATAGGCATGGTTATGGCAAACAGACTTGCTGTAAAACTGCATCTTATGAGTGAAGATGATGCACAAAGAGTTGTCCTTCTTTTAGAAAAATACAACTTACCAACGACATATAAAATTGCCAATAGTGAAAGTTTTTATGAAACATTTTTTCTTGATAAAAAGAGTACAGATTCTCATGTGACCTTTATTCTTCCAGTTGGCATTGGTGGTGTAAAAATCAGCGACACCATTGAAAAAAAGTTAGTTTTAAGTGTCTTAGATGAATTTTAAACTTTTTTTTCTTCTTTTTTTACTCTTGGCTTTTCCTCTTTTTGGTGAAAATATACTCGTAGAAACCAATAGTACAAATACTACTTCGCCTCTTCTTCCTAAAAAGCCAAAGGTAGATGAAAAAAAAGTAGCTAATATTCTTAGTAAAATTAAAAAAATCGAAAATTCAATCTCACAAGAACAAGAGTGGGTAAAAAGTTATGCTTCGTATTTAACATCTTTAGATGTACATAACTCTCTTTTAAAAATCAAGAAAAGAATTAAGTACTTAAAAAAAGATAAAAAACTCCAAGATGACAATACAGATGAACTCAATGGACTTATCTCAAAAGAAGCGATACTTACACTCGAAATAAATAAACTTAAAGGCAACAATAGCGCTCCATTTGCACAACTTATAACACCACCAAGCTTAGGAACTGTTCCAAAGATTTCAAATATTTTTGAAATCTTTTCAGGTATATCCTATATGAAAGTTTTAGATGCAAATGTAGAAGAGTATAGAAAAAGAAAAGAGAGTTTAAAAGAACTTATCTCTTTACTCTCTAAAGAAGACATACTTTATACTGCATTAACCAAAGCTGATGCACAAGAAAAATATAGACAAAAAAAAGAGAACATTCATAAAGAGTTAGAACAGTTTGAGCGTGCTTTAGATACTATAAACACAACTTCTGATGTCTATGAAAAACGTTTAGATATTATTAAACTCAATATCAACAAAGAGATAGAAAAACGAGTTGTACGACTTACAAAAATTGCACTCATTGTTCTTTTTGTATTTATTTTTTTCTTTCTCATTCGTTTAGCAGTTAAAAAATATATAGACGACAATGAACGCTTATATATGGCAAATAAGTTTATAACCGTTGCAAATTTTATTGTAGTAATTCTTATACTTTTTTTCAATTATATTGAAAATGCTTCCTATCTTGTCACTATCCTTGGATTTGCTTCTGCTGGTATCGCTATTGCGATGAAAGATTGGTTTATGAGCATCTTGGGATGGCTTGTGATTGTTTTTGGTGGGAGTATTCATGTGGGTGATAGAATCCGTGTGGATATGGATGGACTCAAATATGTTGGAGATGTGATGGATATATCACTTTTGCGTATGACTATACTTGAAGACATTACACTGACTTCTATTTATCAAAACCGTCGGGCAGGGCGGATTATCTTTGTTCCGAACAATTATGTTTTTACACGCATGATAGCAAACTATACCCATAGTTCTTTAAAAACAGTATGGGATGGGATAAAAATCACAATAACATATGATTCAAATCATAAAAAAGCGATGCATATTGTCAAAGGTATCACAAGAAAATACTCAAAAGGTTACACAGATATTACGAGAAAACAGCTTAATAAACTGCGTAATAATTATAGTCTCAAAAATACAAATGTAGATCCACGGATTTATGGATTTATCGTTCCTAATGGGATGGATATAGAGGCATGGTATTTGACAAATGCATATGGAACTTTAACACTAAGAAGTACAATCTCTTTAGAGATTGTTGATGCTTTTAAAGCAGAAGATGACATAACGATTGCATACCCTACACAAAAACTCAATGTTTCTATGCAGAGTGAGCGTCTCATCGAACACAATAACGAGTTGGTATAAATGAAAAAAAAAGTTTACTTTAAAACCTTTGGCTGTAGAACAAATGTCTATGATTCACAAGTGATGATGAGTGCTATGAAAGAGTATGAGATTACAGATAATGAAGCAGATGCTGATGCAGTTGTTATCAACTCTTGTACAGTAACAAATGGTGCAGATACTCATGTGCGTTCTTATATCTCGCAGTTAGAAAAAAACAATGCAAATGCAAAGCTTTTTTTAACAGGCTGTGGCGCACATACGAAGGGTGAATCGCTTTTAAAAGAGCAACGTATTCATGGTGTCTTTGGACAAAGTGAAAAGCAAAAGATAGATACCCTGCTTAAAAAAGAGCAACCTTTTTACGAAAAGGGTGATTTAAATCATATTGATGAGTTGATTGTAGATGATTTTGTGGGAAAAAGTCGCGCATTTATCAAGATTCAAGAGGGATGTAATTTCCGATGTTCGTACTGTATTATTCCTTTTGTTCGTGGAGATGCACGGAGTATGGATGAAGAAAAAATTTTAGAACAAGTCACTCGCCTTGCACTCAATGGTTTTGGAGAATTTATCTTAACAGGCACAAATGTTGGTTCTTACGGACAAGATACCCAAACATCTTTAGCACGGCTTATGAAAAAGATGAGTCAAATTCGTGGTGTTCGTCGTATTCGTCTGGGAAGTGTAGAGCCTATTCAGATAAATGATGAATTTTTAGAGATACTAGATGAGCCATGGCTAGAGAAACATCTTCACATTGCCTTGCAACATACGGCACCAGAAATGCTTAAAATCATGAATAGACGCAATGTTTATAAACAAGATAGAAAACTTTTTGAACTTTTAGCAGAGAAAGGCTTTGCGGTTGGGACAGACTTTATTACAGGACATCCCGGTGAAAGTGAAGCTCTGTGGCAAGAGGCCATGCAAAATGCAAGGGAATTACCTTTGACTCACATTCATGCTTTTTCATACTCAAAACGTGATGGTACAAAATCGGCAAGTTTAAAACCTGAAGTAAATGGAAAAATAGCCAAAGAGCGACTCCATGAAATCCAGTCACTTGTAGAAGAAAAAAATCTTGCATTTAGAAATGCTTTTAAGGGAGAACTTGATGTACTTGTGGAGTCTTACAAAGAGGGACACTATCATGGACTTGACCAACACTTTAACAAGATAATCATTGATTCTCAAGAGGACTTACTAGGAAATTGGGTTCGTGTACCGAAGTATGAAGTTCAAAAGGGAAACAATTATGCCAAGCTCTAAGCTCAACAGAATTGCCATATATGTTTCAGCAAGTTTAATTATACTACTTGTTATTTTTGCACTTGTACGCGATAGGTCAGATGATGTAACACTCAATCAAGCCAATGCGATGCTTGAAAACCACACTGTACAAAAAGTAGTCGTTTCAAAAGAGTATGTTTACCTGAAAACAAATGATAATCTTTACAGAATTGCCTCTTCTCAAGTAACTCCAAAAATGTTTGTAGATTATAAAGTAGAAGTGAGTGAAAACAGTAACATTATTCTTTACATCCTTTATGCTGTGTTATTTCTCGGTTTAGGGTCATTACTTTTACGCTTTTACCAAAAAAGAGGTAGTTTTTTGGTAAGCGATAGTGCTGTTTCAACAGATATGGCTTCTAGTACACAAGCGAATATGGAGGCACAAGGTAGTATAGAAGCTATAAAAAGTGACGTGAGTTTTGATGATATTGGTGGAATTAGTGATGTTAAAATAGAACTTGAAGAGATTATCGACTTTATGAAAAATGCGAAACGCTACAAAGATTTTGGCGCTCGTATGCCACGCGGTGTTTTACTTGTAGGACCCCCTGGTGTCGGAAAGACGATGATAGCAAAAGCAGTTGCAAATGCGGCTGGTGTACCATTTTTCTACCAAAGTGGCGCTTCTTTTGTGCAGATTTATGTGGGAATGGGTGCAAAACGTGTGCATGAACTCTTTGCAGCAGCGAAGAAGAATGCTCCAAGTATCATTTTTATCGATGAAATTGATGCTGTTGGTAAAAAACGCGGAAGTGAGCGTAATGATGAACGCGAAGCAACACTCAATCAACTCCTGACAGAGATGGATGGTTTCGAGGGTTCAAGCAATGTTATCGTAGTCGCTGCAACAAATAAAATAGACGTTTTAGATAGTGCATTACTTCGAGCAGGACGCTTTGATAGAAGGATTTTTGTTGAACTGCCGACAAGACAAGAGCGAGCTTCTATCTTAGAAAAATATTTAGTCAATGTTCCTCATGAACTCGATGTTCAAACAGTTGCAAATATGACGATTGGTTTCAACGGAGCAGCACTTGCAGCTCTTGTCAATGAAGCAGCACTTTTAGCGCTTAGACAAAAAGCTTTTTATGTCACAATAGAACATTTTGATCAGGTAAAAGACAAGGTTATGTTTGGGAAGAAAAAGTTGCAGATTTTAAATGATAAGCAAAAAGAGTATCACATTACATATCAAGCAGGAAAAGTACTTGTGGCAACGTATTATGATTTATCTTTTGAAAAATTAATGCTCTCTAGTGAAAAACTAACACCTACCATAGGGGATGCACTCTTAAAGCATGAGTTACAAGCAAGGGTAAAAATGTTACTTGCAGGAATAGTTGCTTGTGACATAGCATTTGGAGAACATGCAAGTAGTGCAAAAAAAGATTTGGAAGAAGCTAAAGAGCTTGTCGCAAGTATGTGTCAAGAGTATGGCATGGGAACAGCACTTGTCGTTCCTAGTGTAGAAAATGAACAAATGATGGTAGAAATGTTTCAAGAGTGTAAAGAACTTTTAATGAGTATGCAAGAAGCAATGCAAGCAGTACAAAAGGTTTTATATGAGCAAGAAAGTATAACAAAAGCAGAGGTTAAAAGATACATAGATGCAGTTCTTTAGCGGATTTTCTCTCAAAAATGAGAAACACTTTTTTGAGTCATATTTAAAAAAAAGTGACTATACAATAGCTGGGTTTAGTTATGGTGCAATCGATGCACTTCAAGCGACATCTTATGCCATAGAAATGGGAAAACGCATAGATACTTTACAGCTTTTTTCTCCTGCATTTTTTCAAACAAAAGAGCAGAAGTTTAAAAGATTACAAATTATGGCTTATAAGAAAGATAAAGATGCTTATATACAAACATTTCTAAAGGCTTGTTTTTCTCCTTATAGTGCAAAAACAATTCAACAGAGGACAACATGTATAGAAGAGTTAGAAGAACTTTTATACTATGAATGGTCTTTGGAAAAGTTGGAAAAACTCCAAGAGAGTGGGGTAAAAATAGAAGTCTATCTTGGTTTAGAAGATAAGATTATAGATGTTCATAGTGCGAAAGAATTTTTTATCGAGTGTGCGACTGTGATTAGTATCAAAAAAGCAAATCATTTTTTACAAGAAAATTAAGAAAAGGAAAAAATATGAGTGAAATTAAAATAGGTGTAATCACAGCAAGTGACAGAGCAAGCAAAGGGATTTATGAGGATATTTCAGGAGTGGCAATTCAAGATACAATGAAAGATTATCTTAAAAGTGAATTTGAAATAGTCTATAGATGTATCCCTGATGAGCAAGATATGCTCGAAGCAACGATGAAAGAGTTATGTGATGAAGTAGGGTGTGCTTTAGTCGTTACCACGGGGGGGACAGGTCCAGCTTTACGTGATGTAACTCCTGAGGCGACAGAAAATGTTTGTGAAAAAATGATGCCAGGCTTTGGCGAGTTAATGCGTCAAGTAAGTTTACAGTATGTACCAACAGCAATCCTCTCTCGTCAAACTGCAGGGATTCGTGGAAAAAGCCTTATCATCAACCTTCCGGGAAAACCAAAATCAATTCGTGAGTGTTTAGATGCTGTTTTTCCAGCTGTTCCATACTGTATAGACTTGATTGAAGGTCCTTTTATAGAAACAAATGAAGCAGTTATCAAAGCTTTTCGACCAAAAGCAAAGTAAATAAACATAATGAAAGACTATAAGTAGTATAATTATAAATTAATATATTTTCATAGCAGGAAGAGCATGACATATCTTGAAGATTTACAAAAAATTGTTGAAATAAACTCGTATACTGGTAATAAAGCAGGTGTTGATAAGGTCGGTTTGCTTTTTGATACTTGGTTACAAGCACTTGGCTTTGAAACCATTGTTTACACAAGAGAGCTGATTGGAAATCATCGATATTATAAATCACCTGCTATAAAAGATGCAAAAAAACTCCTTTTGCTCGGACACCTTGATACTGTTTTTCCTCAAGGAAAGTTTGAAACTTACAAAGAAGATACAAAATGGATATATGGAGCAGGTGTATGCGATATGAAAGGTGGCAACATCGTAGCACTGCAAGCACTGCGAGAACTCCATAAAAAAAATATTCCTATACAAAATATCGACCTACTTTTTGTCAGTGATGAAGAGAGCGGAAGTGATGACTCTAAACATCTGACCGCTAAATTAGCCAAAGAGTATGACTACTGTTTTGTATATGAAGCAGCAGGCGAGTCCATGGAAGTTGTGACGGGGCGAAAAGGTGTCGGTACATTTTTTATAGATATTCAAGGAAAAGCTGCCCATGCTGGGAACAATTATGCACAAGGGCATGATGCTAATCTGGAAGCCTCATATAAACTTCAAAAACTCATTCAACTGACAGATTTAGACAAAGGAACGACACTCAATGTAGGGAAAATAGAGGGAGGTATAGGTGCAAACACTATCTCTCCTTATGCAAAGCTTACCTTTGAGTTACGTTATAAAACGACGCAAGAAAGAGAAAGAGTGCTTTCTCAAATCAAAAATATTGTGGCTACAAACTATGTAAAAGGGTGTACATCTACACTCTCTGGTGGGATTCAAAGAGATGTTATGCAAACATCCAAAGCTTCTTTAGCCTTGATTGAGAAGATAAATGCAATTAGCCATGAGGAGTTACAGTATGAAGAGAGAGGTGGTGTGAGTGATGCGAACATTGTCTCTTCGGTTGGAGTTGTTACCCTTGATGGCTTTGGTCCTTTTGGGGATGGTGATCATACGGTAAATGAAAGAGCGAGCAAGAAAAGTTTTCAAGAGAGAATAGCGTTAAGTGAAAAACTTTTTACACATTTTAGTGAACATTTAGATTTTATGGAGAGTTGATATGGCAAACAGAAAAATTGGTATGTGGTTATACAAAAATGGTGGTGGCGAGAAGATTGCTAAAAAAATAATAAAAAAATTACAAGAGAGAGATATAGAGACTATTAATAATTTAAGTCTACATAATTGTGTTTCTCAAAATGGACATATTCTTTATGGCGATATAAAAGTAGATAAACTTGACCTCTTTTTCTCCTATAATGCAGGGGAACAAACACAGTATCAGACCTATTTGTATCAAGCACTTAATCGTTTAGTACCGATGATAAATAGTTATGATGCTTTTGCTTTAAGTGAAGATAAATTTCATACCTCTTTTGTCCTCAACAACAAGGGTGTACCTACAGCAGACTACAAACTCTGTCATAGAGATGATACTGCAGCATTAAAAAAGATTATCAAAAAATGGGACAAGATGGTCTATAAACCAACTGATGGTTGGGGTGGTGTTGGACTAACGAAGATAGAAAGTGAAGCAAGCCTTGATATGTTGATGCCATTTCTCAACCAAATGGATTTACGTTATTTCTATGTAGAGAAGTTTATCAAGTATGACAATACCGATTTTCGAGTCGATATCGTTGATGGTGAATTTGTTTCGTGTTATGGACGTAAAGCGAGTAAAGATGACTGGCGTACCAATGTTACAAGTGGTGGAAGTGTGTTTATGCGCGAAGCGAATGATGAGATTATCAGCATTGCTAAAAAAGCGACAAAAGCGTGTGGGCTTGATATCTCTGGTGTGGATATGATATATGATTTAGAAAAAGAACAATATGTTGTCTTAGAGGTCAATGGTATTCCTGCTTTTGCAACACCAGAACAAGAAAAAATAGGTTTAGATTTTAACAATAAAAAAATAGACTTAATCGTAGAAATGATAGATAGAAAAACAAACAAAAAAAAAGGAAAATAAAATGAAACAGACAAAACAACAGTTACCAAAAATAGGATTTTTATATTTAGATTATGTATTGAGATTTTTTGATGAGAGCAACTTTAGAGGGTGGCCAGATAAAATAGAGAGAGTGACATACCACTGGAAAAATGATAAAGCTCGTTTTATCAATGAAGTTAAACGCAAGAAAATAGATGTGCTTGTTGGAAATATCCCCGCAACTGCCTATGAGACTTTTAAAGAGATAGCACAGGCTTTACCAAATGTGCGTTTTATCCCTTCAATTGAGACACAATTTGCAAACAAATCAAAAGAGAATGTGACACTCTTTTGTGAAAAGTATGACATCCAAGCACCAAAGACACTGATTACATATGATGATGCTGTGGCAGATGAGCATTTTAAAACATGTCACTACCCACAAATTGTGAAACGCAGTTATGGTGCTTCAAATTATGGTGGATATTTTGTGCATAAAGTAGATGACTACAAAGAAGCTACAGAGCTTTTAGCAGAAAAAAAATATAAACCTGTTTATACACAAGATGGTGTTCCTCTTAAAGATAGTGGAGACATTCGTGTCATGCTTATTGGGCATAAACCAATCTGTGCTTTTTGGAGATACTCAGGTGAAGGCGAGTGGATAACAAATACTTCTCAAGGTGGAAGCATGAGTTATGAAAATGTACCTATGAATGTTTTAGAGTTAGCGGTTAAAGCTTCCAAAGCTGCAAAAGCAGAGTACTGGGCTTGTGATATTGCTATAGATGAAAACACAGATGAACCATACATTTTAGAGTGTGCGACGGCGTTTGCTGCATTTCCTTATGTAAGAGACTGGATTGCACAGTATATTATGTGGGATTTAAGTGGTGGTAAATTTAGACTCCCTCATGTGCCACTTTATTCATGGGAAGAGTTAGGAAAAATGGATCCATCAGTATTGCGTACTTTGAGACACCTCTATTTTGCAAAGTATGAGCCTTCAGTTGATGGGGCATACTGGCTAGAAGATAAAGGGAACATTGATATGGAATTGACAGAAGAGTCAAGACCTTCTGATGTACCACCAAGAATAGAACCACCACTCTCTGAAGATAAAATTCCTGCAGTAGTAAAAGAGGATGAAAGTCAAAACAATAGCACGATAAGTGAAGATACACTTTTTGATGTGACGACGATATCTCTTACAGAGTTAATGACACTCCAAGGAATGGAAGAAGAAGTGGCTGTGAATGTTTTAGAGTTAGTTGCAACACAAAAATTGACAAGTTTTGCAGAAGTAGCAGCACATTTGAGTACTTCACCTGAGAGAATAGAGCAGTGGCTCACTCTTTTTGAGAAATAAGGAAGATACTTGAGACAACAGTATACATCGTATCAAGAGTGTGTTGATTTTTTTACTCAGGCACAAAAAACACATCCTAATCTTTTTCAAGTAGAGTCGATTGGGAAAACATGGGAAGAGCGAGACATCATCGCTGTAACGATTAGTAAAAATGTAGAGAGAAGTAGAGAAAAACCAGCACTTTTCTTTACAGGAACTATCCATGCCCGAGAATGGGTAGGGATAGAACTCTCCTTGAGCTTTGCAAAATACATCTTAGAGCATATTGAGTATGAGCCTATCTTAAATAATATTTTAGATAAATCTACACTCTATATGGTGCCATGTGCCAACCCTGATGGTTTTGAGTATTCAAGAAATCACTTCTCATTTTGGCGTAAAAATAGACGAAAAAATCTTGATGGGAGTTATGGTGTTGATTTGAATCGAAACTTTGAAGTTGGATTTTCTAAAAACAACTCAATGAGTTCCAATGTGTACTCTGGCATAGAGCCTTTTAGTGAACCTGAAACAGCAGCACTTCGAGACTTTGCACTCGCACACAAGAACATTACTATTGCTCTTGATTATCACTCTCAAGGGAATGTTTTTTTTCCTGCACATAATTTTATCCATGAAGATGCAGAGGATGCTATCGACTTAAACCTCTTAGCAGGAAATATGGCAGAAGAGATTCGTAAAGAATCAGGTCGAGAGTATGGGATTCATATGGGGAAACCTCCTACACATCTTATCTCTGGAAGTGGTCGTGAGTTTTACTATTCGCAAGGAGCTTTAGCACTTGTTGTAGAAGTTGGAAGTAGAAATATTAGTGACTATAGCGAAAATATGACAGAGCATATTGACGAAAATATTCCTGCGTTGATGTATGCACTCTCCGAAGTCAATAACTATAAGCAAGAAGAGGCACTTCCACGAGTAGAGTTGTTTGAAGCGAGTTCGATTGACTCTAAAGAGATTGAACTTCACTGGAATTATCCAGAGGAAAATGTTTACTTTGAACTCTATCGTTCTAAAAAACGTAAGGGTTTTGCACAAGCTTCAAACCGTATCGCTATTACTAAATCTACCAAGTATATTGATAAACATCTAAAATCTTCTACGAACTATACATATTATTTACGAGCGGTTTGTAAAAATAGAAAAATAAAATCTCCTTTTGCACAAGCTGTGAGTGTAAGAACACATCCAGCCGATGGAATGTTTTCAAAGATACTCTATCCACTGGCTGATAAAATAGGCTATGTTGGAGAAAAGACAAAGAAAAATAGTGAACACTTTGGTGTAAACTCTCTTTTTGTAGGGATTAGTGAAGGTAGAGGAGAGTGTTTTGGTGTGAGTGGATTTTCTCTTGCGAGTATCCCTGAAAATGCTATCATTACGAGTGCTTCTCTCTCTTTTTACCCGATGAATAGAGTCTCTGTTCAGGTAGAAAACTTTGGTGCATGGCGAGTAGGGCAGATGGATGAGCGAAACATTGATAACATAAGTAGCTATGATGAAATCAAAGATGCGAAAATGCTAAGCTATATCGGTAAACCGACCCTCTCTTCACAACTCTCTCAAGGTATTTGGAGAAGTTATAAGTTTGCAGCTCAAGAGATAGCCGTACTTCAAAAGTCACTCAAACGCAGAGAAGCTTACTTTAGAATGGAAGGTCCAAGTTCACTTCCTCTTGACCGTTCTTCGCAGTTGATGCAATGGGATATCGGTTATGGAGATTTTAGTGGTGGACTCAGCTATAGACCAAAACTCGATGTTTCATATACTATTGATGATGCTCGGATTGATTTGCAGTCTTTAAATGAGTTTAGTGTAACAGAAGAAAAGATTTTAGATGAGCAACTTCTTGTGGGTTATGACAAAAATGGGAAGCAAATATATGGCTGTGTAGAGTTTAGTTTAGCAAATTTACCAGAGATGGATAATACGGTTATTTCTAATGCATATATAGATTTGGAAGTAAATAACACAAATGCACTTGAAGACCTTCATTTTCATATAGAGATGATAGTTCCTTGTGTGGGTGATGCAACATATGATAAAATTCAAAATAGGACTATTATTGAGAGAATAGGCTATGATGTAAGTATGCGAGACCTTAAAGAGTCTGCAAAACAGCGTTTTGTGTTTGATACGTATACCATCAATGAAATGGTAAGTAATGCACAAGAGAATCAGAAACTAGAGTTTGTTATCTCTGCTTCTTCACAAAAAGATTTTTCTAAAAACCAAAGTGTGAGTTGGATGGATTCTAAACGTATTAAACGTCCATCTTTAGTGATAAACTATATCAAAAAACGTAGAAATGCTCCAGAAAAAGTAACGAACTTGAAGCAAAGTATAGAAAATGGAATGATAAAACTTACTTGGGACAACCCTCAAGATGATGGTTTTTCTGGTGTGATTGTTGTCAAAAATCCATTTAGAATACCGTGTTCACCGTATGATGGTCAAAAACTTTATGGTGGTTTAGATAACTATACCTACGATAACTTTGGAGATAAAAATGTACATAAATTTTATGCAGTTTTTTCCTATGATGATGTACCAAACTTTTCAGAGCCACTTGTACTGGAAGTCAATAAAGTAGTTTAACTAGGGGATGAATGCAATTAACAGTAAAAAATCTATTTAAAACACTCGCTTCCAATGCTGATTTGTTGGATATGCTGTTTTTGAAGCGTGAAAGTGTAGTGCAGTTTTTACAAGCAAAAGAGTATGCAAAAGATGGACATATTGAATATCTTGTAGAAAATGGATTGTTGCTTAATGAAGCTACCCATATTGAACTAGATGAGAGTTTATTGACATTTTTAGAATCAGTTCTTGGTTCTAATGATGAGATTGAGATTGGTAATGTTGGTGAACTTCTTAGTGATATGAGTAGCAGAATTGCACTCTATAATACATCAACTTCTTTTGCACAGCGTCAAAAGTACATGAAACGCATAGATAGAATACTCAAAAAAATTCCCTTCATGATTTCTAAAACTCTCATCAAACTGCATCAACATATTCATCTAACATATAAATCTGCAGATGAATATGAAGTAAAATTAATTGAGTTAAAGTTCTATAAAGAGAAATTAGAACTTCTAAAAGAGATTGATATCAGGATTGAAGAGAGTCTTAAAGTAGAATCTAGTTTTTTTAAAAATCAAGTTCCTGTTGTCACATCAAATCTCTACTTTGGATTAAAATCCTATCTTACGCAAATGCGTATCTCTTTAGTTGATTTACAAAGACAAGTTGTAGATTATATTAATAGAGTCAGTCCAGATGTAGGTTTTTTCAAACATATAACACACCTCAAAGAACTCAAAAATAGTTATGAAATATATGAACAGACAAATATCAAAGAACTTGCAGAGCAAGCAAGCACATCTTTTTCATTACTCCCGCGTTTGATGTTCTCCACACAACTTGAAAAAGAGTATGTATATAGTGTAGAGTTTAGTGAGCATATCCAACGATGGATTCATAAAAAAGATGGTTCCGTTCCTACGAGGGCTAAAGCAAAAGAGATAGATTCTTCTTATTTTGATGATACTTCTAAAGAAGAATTTTTTGTCAATACAGAGGAGCTTCACCTAGAGTTTCAAGACTCATCTCAAGACCTTTTTTCTTATATCATGGATAAAGAGTTTACTTTTGAACAAAGTTTTGATGAGCGTCTTTCCCTATACTGTGATTTAGCTGGAATTTACTCGAAAGAATACTATTTGAGCAGTGAGGTAAAAACATATCAAAACTATGAATACTTAATGATTTACGCAAAGGAAAGCAGATGAATGTACCCAAATATACGAGAGAAATTTTCGAGCGATTAAGTAAGGGAAACTTTATTTGTCAAAATGCTCCCGATACATTCGAGAAGAGACTTTTTGATATCTGTGAACAAAATGTAGAGACACTAGAAAAATATTTTTCTCCTATTGGTTTTGAACTCAAATACGGCTCAGGTTATTTCTACTTTTCTAAAGAGTTGCAAGAGAATCAAGTGGAAGCAAAACTTGAAAATCTTTTACATTTACTTGATTATGTAGAGATGTTTTTGCAGTTTGATGAGTATTTTACTGTAGGTTGGAGAGGAACTCCTATAGCCTTAGCAGAAGCTGCAACAGATAATGTTGTTATTAAAGAACGGATTGAAAAGATACGAGGACTCTCAGGAGACAACTTGTTTAAAAGGTGCGAAGATATTTTTTTGAAAATGAAAAAGGATGGCTATATGGCACTCGAAAATGAGTATGAAAAACGCTATGTTGTCTTGACCTCTTATGAGTATCTCGTAGATTTTTTTAAAAATGTGAAAGAGGTAGAACATCATGAACCAGCTTAAGTCGATTACTTATATAAACGCCGCTTCTATCCCTTTTGCTAAAGTAAACTTAGATGGGAACACACTGATGGTTGGTGCCAATGGTGCGGGAAAAACGACTGTCTTACGCTCAGCATTATACTTCTATGGCGTCCATGAAAATAGTGCTTTGGGGATTAATATACGTAAGAAAAAAGGATTTACCGATTATTATTTTCATGAACTCAACTCTTTTATAGCCTATCGTTATACAAATCATGTAGGCAATGTTTTAGTTATCGCTTACAGAAGTGGGAGTTCTAACATCAAGTTTAAGTTTGTACTTGAGAGAGAACCTATAGATGATATGGAACTTTTTTTTGACAATAGAATTGGAAAATCTCCAGAAGAACTTTGGAAAAAGCTCAATAGCTTAGGGTATAGTGTTAGTGGAAGTGTCTCAAAACTTGCTGATTACCGACATATAATTTA
Source organism: Sulfurimonas sp. (assembly GCA_027019335.1). Lineage (GTDB taxonomy): Bacteria > Campylobacterota > Campylobacteria > Campylobacterales > Sulfurimonadaceae > Sulfurimonas. The sequence goes on from JALUWV010000115.1 coordinate 113,131, forward strand.
TGGTAATGCAGGCGATGCTTATAAACAATATGCTTTTTTTCATTCTAAGGATGATTATCGTAACTTTATACATGTACTTTCCAATATTTTTATAAACTCCAAATTAGATGCATCTAGTATACAAAAAACTATTTCAAATGCGATAGCAGGTTTTGAACCGATTGACCTTGAGCAGATAGATAGAAGCATTGATGATTTTCAACAAAAATATAATGATGTTACCAAATTTGAAGCGAGTAAAGGGACTGTAGATAACATTTTAAATACTTTACTTGAGTATGAAGATGTAAACAAAAGTAGTGAAGAGAGTATTGCACAACTCTTGAGTAATGAAAAAGCTTTTCTACTTCAAAAAGAGAGTTTAGAAGAAAAAATAGCTGATGACGAATTGCTTTTTAAAGAAACTTCAGAACAATTTCAAACACAAGAAAAAAACTATAAAGAAGAGAAAAAAGTTCTTGAAAAAGATATAACGATTTTAGTAAGTCAAATTGAGATAGCTGAAGAAAAAAAACGAAACTATCAAAATGAACAAATAGATGAAAAATTACAACTGTATGCTACAAAAGAAAAAGTACAAACAGAGTATGCAACAGCTGAAAAAAAGTTGCTAGAATTGACAAGTACTCAAAGTACGATTACAGAGAAATTTGCGAAATTGCGTGAAACTGAAGAGAGTAGTTTTCATCAGAAGATACAAGATATAGATACAAATATTCTAACACTCAATCAAGAGTTTCAAGATAAACGTGAGCAAATGAATGCAGAGAAAGAAAATGAAATCCAAGAACTTTATAGCAACTCAAGCAGACAAATCGAGGTATTGAATCAATCTTTAAAAGAGAGTAATGAGAGAAAAGAAAATGCTTTTAAAAGTAAGATTGAATCAGAAAATAAGATATTTTTAGAAGAGGAACTAGCAAAATTATCAGAGAAATATACTGAGGATAAAACACATTACGATGATGCACTCAATATAATTGAAAAGTTTAAACTCAGCTTAGAACATATAACTACAAAGATAAATGCACAAGAGAAAGAACAAGAGCTTCGTTTAGATGCATTAGAAAAGAGTTTTTTCCCTAGACTACAAAAAAAGCAAGAAGACATCCAAGAACTTATGCAATTTTTAAATGTAAAAAAAGATACATTTCTAGGTTTTATAAAAGAGATACAACATCCACATGAAGAGACAATTGTTGCATTACTTAAAAATGAAGTTTTGCTAAATACAAAACTTGCACCTAGTTTTTCAATGCAGACAGATACATTTTTTGGGCTAAATGTAGATACCAATAATTTGGAAGATTCAAACTATTCAAAAGAGAATATTTTAAGAAAAATAGCAAGCTTTGAGTCACAGATAAAAACTTTAGAAAAAGAGAAAAAAGTACAAATCGATGTTTTAAATAATGAGTTTAAAAATAGACTCAATCGCTTAAGGCGAGAATATCGTAATTATAAAGAACTTTTGGACACAACAGAACACAAAATTCCAAAATTAAAAAGTGAATATCTAAAAAGTGAAGATACTTTCAAAGAGTGTAAAGAAGAATCATTCAGACTAAAAGAAGAAGCTGTTGCAAAGACAGAAGCTTTATATGTAGAATGTGCATTAAAACATAGCCATCTTGAGAAGCAACTGGAAGCGTATGAAAAAGAGATGAAAGTTAATAGAGAAAGCATAGTACAAAAATATAAAGAGATTAAAAGTAGGGCTGAAAAAGAGAAAATTGAAAAAGAAAGATTGTATAAATCTGCTAAAATCACTGAAAAAGAATTCTATATAAAAAATATTGAGAGGATAAATAGTGATGAATCTAAAGCACTTATGCAAGATGGTGTTGATGCAGAATTATTGTCTAAATATCAAAATGTATTACAAGGACTTAAAAATCAACTCAATCAAATTAATGCTGTGGAAGAGTTGGTAGTTCGCTATAAACATGATAAAGACGAACATTTTGACCCCTTAGAAAAGAAGTGCTTACAACGAGATTCTTTAGTATCTAAAGAAGAAGAAAAAGTGAATGATTTTAGACTCTTGAAAAATAAATATAAAGAAAAGCTGGCACAACTATCGAATACACTAGAGAGTAATCACAGTACTTTTAATAAGATAAAAAATGATTTAGACTCAATGCAAAAATCGTTAAATATCAATGCTCTTCTTAAGGAAAAAATATCTAAAGATAAACTGAGTTCCATGGAAGCGAATAGTGAACTATTAGAGGATATTGTACGCAAAATTCTTTCTTTAGGAGACCAAGAAAAGAAGTTGATCGATGCCATGCGAACGAAACAAGATTTATTTTATAGGAATTTTGAAGTGGACAATAGTTTGGACTTGACTTTACCCAGTGATGGAAGTGTTAAAGAGGTCATTAAAAATGCCTATGAACTCAAAAACTTTATGCTTGATGGAAAACTTGAAGAGTTTGAAGAGGAAATATCGGGTCTTTTTAGTTTAACCATAAATCAATTAACAAAGCAGACAGAATCTTTGTTAGAAGCACGACAAAATGTTGATGGGATTGTGAGTAAAATCAGAAAGATGTTGCGTGATTTAGAAGGTATCAGTGTCATTGATAGTATCGATTTAAGAACACAGCAAAGTAGTAACTCTATTTTGGCGAAACTTGAAAAGCTTAAAACATTGAATGATGAATATAATTTCGTTGGTCAAGCAGACCTCTTTAATTTTGATAAGCCGAAAAATAAAAATGCTAAAGAAGCGATACATATCATAGATACATTACGTAAAGAGCTTGAGAGAACTAGCAAAAAAGAGCTACTTCTTGATGATACATACGCACTTGAGATACGAGCAAGTGAAAATGGAAATGACACAGGTTGGCAAGTTTCTTTAGATGAAGTAGGCTCAAATGGGACAGATGTTATGATTAAAACTATCGTCAATATCGCAATGTTATCTATTTCATTAGGATTTAAAGCCAATACTAAAAGTAAAACATATTTTCATTGTATTTTGGATGAGATTGGTGTGCTTCACCCATCGTATCTCAAAGAGTTAATATCTTTTGCAAACAACAAACAGATAAGATTTTTAAATGGTGCTCCAAATAGACAACTTGTCAGTAGCTTTAAAAGGATATATCTTCTGATGAATAAAAATCAAAATACGATGATAAAACCATTGTTAAGTCAGCAATAAAGATGACTGCTCAAACAAGAAAGATACTCGAAGAATTTTTTGAAGTCGGTGAAATGAGTTCTAAGAAATTTAAAAATAGTTCTCTTTTAAACATACTTAAAGAGCATAAAATTGTTACAATAAATCAAGTAGGTAAAACTCGAAGTATGGTAAAACTTCTGGACAAAAAGTATTTTATTGATTTTTTAAAAGTTGAATTTTCTGTTGATATAACGCAAACATGGTCTCAAGTAGTCGAAGATTCTTCTTTAGAAAGTGGATTAAAAGAAGCTTTAATCGCGAAGCCGATTGAAATTAGAACAAAAAGCTATCAAGAGATTGTTCAAAACATTGTGATGAGACGAGACTTTATTCAAAAGGGAATGACAAACCGTCAAATCAGTGCAATACTGTTTTGGGGATTGTCTAAAGAACTTGATAGTAGAAAAGATATTGTGCATATATTGGAAGGTAATTCACCAGAAGTAATGTTAAATGTTTGTAGCGCATCTCATGACTTTTCTGAAATTTTATTTATTGAAAACTATGATACTTATGTGGATTATATAAGTAAAAAAAAGTTAAAAGATACACTCATCGTTTACAGTGCTGGTTTTAGTACATCAGCGCTGAGGATTCGGGAAAAAGATGGGTGTTCTTTGCATTACTCAAATCAGGATAAACTTGATATGAGCAGTCGTCATCGGTTTGAATCTTGGCTCTATAAAGAGTCTCAAGAACCAATAAATATCTCATTTTTTGGCGATTTTGATTTTGCTGGGGTAAGTATATTGAGTGCTTTACGAAAAATATTTCCTAGCATAACTATGCATAAAAAAGCTTATGACAGTATGCTAGAGGAAGTAACAAATGGGAATGCTCATTCACCAGAAATGGCATCAAAAGAACATCAAAAAGACCCTCACAAGATAAATGATAGTTACTGTGATGATGTTTTATTACCTGCGATGCGAGAGCATGGTTTTTATGATCAAGAAGGTGTTGTCTTTTTTTAGACTTCGCCTCTTTGAACCATAGCAAGTACTAAAGGAAGATTCAGACCATCGTTGTGAAAACCTTCATCTTGGCAGGACTCACATTTGTCGCCCATGGGACAGATAACATTTTCTAAAAGTGCCTCAAGTGTTGTCAGATTATTTTCTTTTGCACAGTCTGCAATATCTTTTACTGTCAAACTGTTGCAAACACAGATTTCTGTATCTAAATCTATCATGAATTTTACCTTTTTTAATAATGATTGCTATATAATACAAAAAAATAACTAAAAAGAGAATAAATGACACCAATAAAAAGAGTCCTTGAAGCCATTGAAGAGATTAAAAAGGGCAATATGGTCATTATGATTGATGATGAAGATAGAGAAAATGAGGGTGATTTAGTGTATGCTGCAGCCTTTAGTTCACCACAACATGTCAATTTTATGGCAACAAATGCACGCGGTCTTATCTGTGTTGCATTGAGTAAGTCTATCGCGACAAAACTCGATTTGAACCCAATGGTAAGTTCAAATACCTCTTCTTATGAGACGGCATTTACTGTCTCTGTTGATGCGAAAGATGCCTTAACTGGAATCTCTGCAGGAGAGCGTAACGATACCATCAAAATTCTAGCAAATCCTATTGCAAAAGCAGATGAGCTTGTAAAACCAGGGCATATTTTTCCACTTATCGCAAAAGAGGGTGGTACACTTATACGCACAGGGCATACAGAGGGTTCTGTTGATATTTGTCGTTTGGCAGGACTCAGTGAAGCAGGTGTTATTTGTGAAATTATTAAAGAAGATGGAACTATGGCTCGCCGTGATGACTTAGATGTATTTGGTGAAAAACATAATCTAAAAACTGTTTTCATCTCTGATATTGTAGAGTATAGATTGGCGAATGAGTCTTTAGTTGAAGTGAAAAATGTTGAAGAGATTGAGTTCTTTGGTGTAAAAGTCACACAACATACTTTTAGTGACCATGATGGCATTGAACATACTGCTATAGAATTTTACTCAAGTGGAACAGTCTCAAATGTACGAGTGCATAATGTCATTCCGGACAGAGAACTTCTTTTAAATCAAGCCAAATACAATAACCTTGTTGCCTCAATAGAGTACTTAAAAAAGAACAGTGGGCTATTAGTTTTTATCAATAAAACACAACATCAAGATAATTCTGCACCAAAAGAGTTTGGTATCGGTGCGCAGATTATTAAATCTTTTGGAGTTTCAAAAATGAATCTTATCACCTCTATGAAAGAGAGTGATTTTGTAGGTTTAAGTGGTTTTGGACTAGAGGTAAATGAGCTCATCAGAGTTTAAAAGATGCATTAGATAGAAGTGTTTATAAATGCTTCTATCTCTGCAACGATAGCTTCGATACTTCCTTCTCCTGAAATGACTTTTAAAAGTTTTTTCTCTTTGTAAAAATCTTGAATGGCTTGGAGTGGTTCAAGATAAACTTGCATACGATTGTTAAAAACTTCACTGTTATCATCTACACCACGATTTCTACCAAGAACTCTATCTCTCGCTGTTGCTTCACTTACTCGCACTTCAATGATATTTGCAAGAACAACAGAGCTATCTTCGTTTAAAAAGGCTTCAAGAGCATCCATCTGCTCAATACTTCGTGGATAGCCATCTAAGATGACAATATCTGTAGGTGAATTTTTGATAGCATTTGTAATGGTTGTTATGGCAATGTTGATAGGAACGATGAGTCCCTTGTTCACAAAACCTTCTATCTCACGACCAAGCACACTTCCACTCGCAACTTCTGCACGAAGCATATCTCCAGTAGAGTAGTGTGTTATATTTGCATTGTTTTTGGCTATAAGTTCAGCATCAGTTGTTTTACCAGAGCCAGGCGCTCCGATAATTAGAAAAAGTTTTTTCATTATGATTTCGCTTGTTCTCTAAGACGAATGTGTAAGTCACGAAGTTGAGTGTTGTCCACTTCACTCGGTGCATTTGTAAGAACACAAGATGCTTTTTGTGTTTTAGGAAATGCAATAACATCACGGATACTTGCTGTTTTAGAGATTAACATCATAAGTCTATCAAAACCTAAAGCAAAACCACCATGTGGAGGCGCACCAAATTTGAGTGCATCAAGTAAGAAACCAAATTTTTCTTGCGCTTCTTCTTCTTCAATGCCTAACAGTTTAAATACCTCTTCTTGTACCTCTTCTTTGTGAATACGAATAGACCCACCACCAAGTTCAGTACCATTGAGAACGATGTCGTAAGCAATAGATTCTATCTCTTCTGGGTCTTCTTTGTTTGTGTCTTTTGGTTGTGTAAATGGATGGTGAAGTGCTTTCACACGACCATCTTCTACTTCAAACATAGGAAAATCAACAACCCATACAAATTCAAAAGCATTTTCATCGACAAGGTTCATTTTTTCATGTTCAGCGATGAAGTTTCTAAAACGCCCCATATAATCCCAAACAGTTTTTTTCTCGCCAGCACCAAAGAAAACAACATCACCAACTTCAAGTTCTGTTGTTTTGATAAGAAGTGCAATATCTTCTTGGGTAAAGAATTTCACAAGAGGACCCTTGAGACCATCTTCTTTCATTTGGAAGTATCCAAGACCATGCGCACCAAATTTGCGTACAAAATCTTCAAAACCTTTCATCTCGCGTTTAGAAAATACTAAATCAGCACCAGGTACTTTGAGTGCTTTGATACGGTTGTTTTTTGGGTCTTTTGCGATATTTGTAAAGATTTCGTTATCACAACGGCTAAAGATATCAAGTACATCAACCATTTTTAAGTCATATCGTAAATCAGGTTTATCAGAACCATAAAATTCCATAGCATCATTGTATGTGATACGGTTAAATGGAGGTTTTACTGGAACATCACATGCATCAAACATAGCTACAAGTAAATCTTCTGCTACTTTCATCACATCTTCTTGGTTACAAAAGCTCATCTCGACATCTATTTGAGTAAATTCAGGTTGTCTATCTGCTCGTAAATCTTCATCACGGAAACATTTTGCGATTTGGAAGTATCTATCAAAGCCACCAACCATCAAAAGTTGTTTGAAAAGTTGTGGTGATTGTGGCAGTGCATAAAATTCGCCACTATGCACACGAGAAGGGACAAGATAATCTCTTGCTCCCTCTGGAGTTGATTTTGTGAGGATTGGTGTTTCTACTTCTAAGAAACCATTTGCATCTAAAATATTTCGTGCTGCAATCGCTGCTTTTGAACGCAGGCGAAATACATTATATAAAGATGGGTCGCGGAGTTCTAAGTAACGGTATTTTAGAGTTGTCTCTTCACCAACTTTTTTATCACCAATGACAAATGGAAGTGCAGCAGACTTGTTTTCTATAATAAGCTCTGTAACGATTATCTCAATAGCTCCTGTTTTTAAACGTGGGTTTGTTAAACCTTCTCCACGTAAACGAACCTTACCTTTTGCTATAAGAACATATTCATCTCTTACATCGTTAGCAATTTTATGCGCTTCTTTGCTATCTTCAGGGTCACAAGTAAGCTGGATAAGCCCCGTTTTATCACGTAAATCTATAAAAATAATCCCACCGTGGTCACGGTAGTTATTCGCCCAACCTGTTAGAGTAACTTCTTCTCCAACATTTGCTTCACTTAAATCTGTATTGTAATGGCTTCTCAAAA
>JALUWV010000116.1 GCA_027019335.1 Sulfurimonas sp.
TAGAATTTAAAGTAGGCAACTCCAACGCCTTAGCACAGATAAAAGAGAAAAACTACCACGAAAAATATTTACAAGAAAATAAAGATATATATCTTATTGGGATAAATTTTGATGAAGAGCAGAAAAACATCTCTGCTCTAGCATGGGAAAAAGTCTTACTTTAATTCACCCCAATGAGAACCGATGTTGAGACTCGCTTTAAGAGGGATGTGTAACTCCATCACACTCTCCATAATTGTGCGAAACTTCTCGCCTAAGGCTTCTGCATCCTCTGCATTTACTTCAAAGATAAGTTCATCATGAATTTGTAACAACATTTTGGCATCCAGTTTTTCTTCTGCAATGACATTGTGAATGGTATTCATACTCAGTTTTATCAAATCACTTGCACTCCCTTGAAAGACAGAGTTTACACTTTCTCTCTCATAGGCTGCTTTGTACATAGGAGTGGCATTTTCATAGTCAAAATAACGACGGCGTTTGAGAAGTGTTTCTACATATCCAAACTCTTTAGAGCTATCAACAATCCTTCTAAAATAGTGTCGGACTGTTGGAAAGGATGCAAAATACTTTTCTATAATTTCTTTCGCTTCTTTGGTTGTTATACCCAGAGTATCACTCAGTTTTTTTTGTCCCATGCCATACAAAAGTCCAAAGTTTACTGTCTTTGCAATATTACGCTTTGCAGCAGCATCTTCTTCACCAAAAAGTACAGTAGCCGTTTGCAAGTGAATATCTTTGCCCTCTTTAAAGGCATCAACTAAGACACTATCTTGTGAAAAGTGGGCAAGTAAACGCAACTCTATCTGTGAGTAATCTATACCTATGAGTTTTTTACCTTCCCCTGCAACAAAGGCTTCACGGATTTTGAGACCCAGTTTACTTCTAGCAGGAATATTTTGTAAGTTTGGATTTTTAGAACTTAAACGCCCTGTTGCCGTCCCTGTTTGCACAAAAGAGGTATGAATCCGACTCTTTGCATCAGCATGACTGAGTTTTAACAAAGGTTCTATGTAGGTAGAAAAAAGTTTATAAACCTCACGATACTCTAAGAGTTTAGGAATGATTTCATGTTTTTCTTTGAGAGAATTTAAAACTTTTTCATCTGTGGAGTAGCCTGTTTTTGTCTTTTTACCTACTGGTAAACCAAGTGTTTCAAAGAGTACCACACCGAGTTGTTTTGTGGAGTTAATGTTAAATTCACTTCCCGCAAGGGCATAAATGCTTTGTGTGAGTTGTGAAAGAGTCTCTTTTACCTCAACTAAAAAGTTTTCTAAAAAATCAGTATCAACCGCTATGCCCTCTTTTTCCATCCCTAAAAGTGTTTTAATAAAAGGAATCTCTACCTCTTGCGCTTCTTTTATAAGATGGTTTGCATCTTGGAGTGCAAGTTTTTGTAAAAAGAGTTTATAAAGTTTATAAGTAATCAAAGCATCTTCAGCAGCATAAAGGCAAGCATCTTCAAGTGCTACACTTGCAAATGTTTCGCCTTTTTTCACCGTATCTTTAAAAGCAACCATCTTATGATTGAGCAGTTTTTCAGAGAGTTTATCTAAACTCAAAGCAGATTCAGGGTTAATGAGCCATGCCAAAATCATACTATCATTCTCTATCGTTAAGCTATCATCTTCTAAAAATCGAGAAACAAAATGCAAATCAAACTTAATGTTATGCCCAACAACCTTCGAGTTAAAAATCGTTCGTATTGCTTGTTTTGCTTCTACTTCACTTATCTGTTCTGGCACACCCAAATAAAAATGTGCAAAAGGTACATAGTAGGCTTCCTCTTCATTGACACAGAAACTAAACCCTACTAGCTTATCATTTTCATACTCTAAGCCTGTCGTTTCTGTATCAAATGCGACAAGGGTCTCAGGTGTTAAAGTCCCAAGAATTTCATGAAGTTTTTTTGCATCTGTAAGGAGTGTTGCTTGAAATGTAAGCGAAGATGGTACCTCTTGTGGTGTTGCTTGCATCTGTTGTTTGCTAACCTGTTTTTTAGCATGTAAAACACGGAGTATCGCATTTTGTTCGTACTTTACCAACTCATCATAAATATTTAAAAATGGATTTTCTATATCCATCTTATACTCTTCAAAATCTATACTCTCAAAAACATCCCGTTTGAGTGTTACTAACTCTTTGGACATATAAGCTGCATCTTTAGAAGCGAGCAATTTTTTAGAGTTTGCCCCTTTTATCTCCTCAACATGTGCGTAAATATTATCTAAAGTCTCATACTCACGAAGGAGTTTTTCAGCCCCTACCTTTCCTATACCTTTTACCCCTGGAACATTATCTGCACTATCTCCAAGGATGGACTGGTAGTCTGTAAACTGTTTCGCACTTACACCATACTTTTCATAACATGCTTTTTCATCTATTTTTTTGCGTTTAATGGCATCGTAGATGATAGTCTCTTTTGCATCATCTATGAGTTGGTACAAATCTTTATCATGAGATACCACTCGTACTTTGTAGCCTTTTTCTTGTGCTAAATGGGTAACTGTCGCTATCATATCATCCGCTTCATAACCACTCATTCCAAGGCTTTTATAGCCCATTTTATCTATCCACTCTATTGCGATAGGGAGTTGCATAGTGAGTTCTGGAGGGGGTGCAGAACGGTTCGCTTTATAGTTTGGGTCTATTTCATTACGAAAAGTATCGCCCTTCGTATCGATAGCAAAGATAATGTAGTCACTATCATGCTCTTTTTGTAATGTCGCAATAAAATTGGTAAAACCAGTGAGAAGACCTGTAGGAAAGCTCTCTTTGTTTTTTAAGTGTTGTGGCAGAGCATAAAATGCGCGGAAGAAAAATCCAAATGTATCTATAATGGTAACAGTTTTTGACATGGACGATGTGCCTTTTTTAGGCTGATTATATCATAAAAAATCCAATGCCATGATAGATTGTAAATGCTCCATAAAGTAAAACAGCAATAGAAGAGAGACTCATCATCATATTTCTAAAACTTGTTGCAGAAGCAAGAGAGGCTAAAAAACCGACTCCAAACATCGCAGGAATAGTACTCATCCCAAAAATCGCCATGACTAATGCTCCTGAGATAGGACTTGCTGTCCCAGCGGCAGTAATCGCAAAGAAATAAACAAAACCACAAGGAAGGAGTCCATTAAGCATTCCAAGTGCAAAAAAACTTACATTTGATTTGGAGTTAAGTATCTTTTTAAAAGTCACTTTATAGAGATTTGAAGAGGAAAAAGAGTGTTCTATTATCGTAAGAAATTTTAGTTTTCCCATCAAAGAGAGTCCTGCTAAAATCATCGCTACACCGACCATAATTAAAACAACACCCCGTGAAGTATTTGAAAACTGTATGACACTCCCCAATCCTCCAAAAATTGCGCCGAGAATAGTATATGTCAGTACTCGACCTAATGAGTATAAAAGATGGGCAGCACTTTTAGAGATTTTAGAGCTTGCGGGGTCTATCTTAATCGTTGTATAGGCAAGAACAATCCCCCCACACATCCCAATACAATGTCCAAAAGAACCTAAAAATGCTATACTTATTATGGTTATAAAATCTGCTGTTTCCATTTATTATCCTCAATTATTTTTATCATTATATTCACAAATAATTACAAAAGTGTTAAATTTGAAAAGTTATCTTCTTTTTTTACCCTTACCTCTATCATCATAGCGTAAGAAGCGGTGTAAATCGGCTTGAAAGTCTGCATCTAAAGTGTTCCAAATCTTACTCTTTTGCTCAAATCGTTCCCTATCTTCAGTTTTTGATTTCTTTATATCTCGAATCAAGTAATGGTAACGGACGATTTTTTTTGTATACTCACTTATAAAAGACCAGTTTTTAATGACTTGATAACTTCTCTCTTCATGGTCGGTAAAACTCCATTCATCAAACTCATAATCCTCTGCATCTTTTTTAAAAGCACTCAAAGGTTTTCCGACATCATGCAAAAGCCCCGCAGCAACAAAATGCCACTCTCTTGCTTTGAGTATATAGTATGTCACTCGCAAAGTATGGACGAACACACCATGCTGATGCCAAAGATTTTGTGTAAAAAAGAGAGAATCTAAAAATGGATATGACCATATCTTGTTGTTTACTTCACTCATACTTGCTCCTTTGCCATAGGATGACAGACATCCACTGTGTCTTTTAAGTCCTGCTTTTGAATATGTGTATATATTTGTGTTGTCATTAAAGAAGCATGCCCTAAAAGCTCTTGAACGACCCTTAAATCTGCCCCACCTGTTATGAGTGATGTTGCATAAGAGTGTCGTAAAATATGCGGTGAAACACCCAAATACTTTTGTGTTATTTTATATGCCGAAATCCGACTTAAGGGGTTTCCTTTATAGTTCATCCACAAAAACTCTTTTTCAAAAGGAGCCTCGTCAAGATATGCTTGCAATGCTTTTAATGCTACAGATGCTATGGGAACCATCCGTTCTTTTTCACCTTTTGCATGGCGTATGTGCAACCACTCCTCTTCTATGTCTTCTTCTTTCACTGCTAAACACTCACTTATCCTTGCCCCTGTTGCATACAAAAAAAGGAGTAAGGCATAGTCTCTGCGTCCTATCCATGTACTTCTATCTATCAAAGAGAGTCCATTTTTAATCTCTTTAAAGGAGAGAAACTGTGGCAATTTTTTAGGGATTTTGGAGAGATGGATTTTGTAAGTCTCTTGCACAAACTCTCTTTTATGACAAAAGGAAAAAAAAGAGTTGATTGCAGAGAGTTTTCTGTTGAGTGTGCGTTTGTTCTTGTAGGAACTTAATGCTTGGAACACAGCAAGAGTGTCAAGTGCTATCAGTGGTTTTTTACTGATTTCTTCTACTTGTATCAAGTCTGTTTCATAGGCTTCTATACTTTTTGCACTCAATGCCTTAGAGACTTTTAGGTACTCTAAAAAAGCCTCTAACTCATTGGACATTATTTAACGACTATACTCTCATCATTAACATAAAAAGCTTTGTTTGTTACAAAGACATACCCATCTTCTACATCCGCTTCATGCACCGTATAATCTTTCATATTTTTATCTAAGACGATGACATAGCCCTCTTTTTCAAGAATGTAAAGTTTATCTTTGCCTGCTATCATCCCTAAAAAATGAGCAAAAGGAAATTTTATTTTGCCATTGAGTTGTAAGTCTGGAGTTAAAGAGACTATTTCACCTTGTTTCGTAGCGACAAAGATAGTTGACCCATCATACACCATTGTTCTTATGTCGTATTTGGCACGAATCTCTTTATCTGACATTGCCAAAATTTTATATCCAGTCGCTGCAACAACCTTGTTGTCTATCATGTGAAAATAAATCACATTGTTAAAATTGTCTTCTGCTGAAACTATCGCTGTTCGTAACTTCTTTTTCGTTTTTGCATTCACAATGACTACTTTTCCATCAAGGGTAGAAAAGACAACTAAATCATCTAAGAAGTAAGGATTGACTATCTTTCTGTTGAGAGCTAAAGACTCGCCACCTTGCTCTCTAAAAAATGCTTTTTTTGCTTGAAGAGAGTAAAGAGCGAGTTCATTATCTGCGAAAAGAACTGCTAAAGTATCGTTTTGAACACTTGCCCCTGCCACTGTTTTATGAAGGTTGAGATGTTCTATGGTGCTTGTATCTTGACTTGAAGTGAGTGTAAGATTGCCATCGATTGTTGCTGTAAGTACCCAGTTATCAGAGTAAGAGATAACACGTTCATCTTCTCTTACTTTCATTTTTACAACACCATCTTTGGTAAGCACACTTCCATCTTCAAGGAGTGCAATATTAAGACTTGCGTCGACGATTGACTCATCCATTTGACCATATTTGTCCCAATCATCGCCAACCGTTTTTGGCTCAAACACTCTTTTTGTACTACAAGCACTCATAAAGAGTACAAGACTTACAAGTGTGCCAATAAATAATAAACGCTTCACGATACTACTTCACACCGTAATGCATCAAAGCATTCGCAACTTGTGACACAGGAGACTGTATACTAATCATTGCAAGTTTTTCATGTGCTTCTTTGATTTTTGCCTCTTTCATATATAAGACTGCTATTTGCACATTTGCAAGGTCTTTATACATTGCATTTTCTCTCAAAGTATAGGCTGTTAAAAGTTTAATATCATTAGATAAGCTCGCCGCATTATAAGTAGCTAAATCACTAATCAAAAGTGTTTTTGAGTTTTCAAGGGCTTTAAAAGCATCTATGTCTTGTGTTTGCACTGCCTGTTTATATTTCCATGCATCATATAAACTTGGACTCAAAGAGTGTAATTTTGCTTCGAGTGTTTTGTTTGCAGGGTCTGTGTTGAGACTTGCTAGTGTTGCATTTGCAGCATCAAGTCTGTGTTGCTTGTTTAGAGTATACGCAATGTTTGCACCCACAAGTAAGATAACAACTACTACAGAAGCTATCATGAGGTTTTTGTATTTTTTAACAAATCGCTCTGTCATGACAGCTTTTTCAAAAAACTTTTCTTCAGAGTTTAACTCTTCTTTTACCATTTCTATATCTTGTTTTAAGCTCAAAATATTCCCTTGTCCATATATAAAGTTCCTAATACTACCCATAACTAAGTTAAAGTTTGTTAAAATAGTGCTAAATTTCTTTTTAAAGGATTCCCATGCAAGTAGATGAAGCACTCTTAACCAAACTAGAAAAACTCTCATTTTTAAAAGTCAGCGATGATAAACGCGAAGAAATCATCACACAACTCTCAGAGATTGTAAGTTTTGTAGATAACTTATCTGCACTTGATACCGATGGCATTGATGATAATTTTGCTATGAATACTCTTGCGACACCACTCAGAGAAGATACCCCTTTATGCAATGCAAAAATCAACGAAAGCATCATTGCAAATGCACCAAAGAGTGCTGATAACTTCTTTATAGTACCAAAAATTATCGAGTAAGTTATGATAAAAGTATATGGAATTAAAAACTGTGATAGTGTCAAAAAGGCACTCTCATTTTTTAAAAAACATAATCTTGACTATGTACTTCATGACTTTAAAACAGAGCCTGTCGGCTGTGAAAAGGTCTCTTCTTGGCTCGAGTCTGTGCCTTTAAAACAACTCTTTAATGCAAGAAGTACAACATACAGAAACCTCAAACTCAAAGAGAAGAACCTCACACAAGAAGAACAGACCAAATATCTTTGCAAAGAAAACCTCCTCATTAAACGACCTGTTATTGAATTTGGTGAAGATGTGATTGTCGGGTTTAATGCAGAAAACTTTCAAGGAGTATTTTTATGAGTACAGAAGAAACAGCACAGTCGAACAAAACCATAGACATCAAAAAACTCCTTAAAAGTGTTTTAGCTTTTAACTCTTCAGACTTACACCTCGTCGTAGGCAGTGAACCACAGATAAGAATAGACAAAGAACTCCGCCCACTAAACCTTCCAAAGCTGAGTGCAAAAGATGTAGAAGAGATGGCGTACTCACTCCTAGAAGACAAGCAAAAAAAGATTTTTGAAGAAGAAAATGAACTTGACTTCTCATTTGAACTCAAAAACATCGGGCGTTTTCGTGCGAACTACTACCGTACCATTCATGGGATTGGGTGTGCATTTCGGATGATTCCTATCGAGATACCTACACTTGACGAGTATGGCAATCCACCTATCTTTAAAGAGCTTATCAAAAGAGAAAAAGGGCTTATCTTAGTGACAGGTCCAACAGGCTCGGGAAAATCAACAACCTTGGCTTCCATGTTACATGAAATCAACATGACAGAACGTCGCCATATCATTACCATCGAAGACCCTGTAGAGTTTGTGCATCAAAATGACAAATCACTCTTCTCACAACGCGATGTTGGAACAAACACCAACTCTTTTGCTTCTGCATTGAAGTATGCTCTGCGTCAAGACCCTGACATCATTCTCATCGGTGAAATGCGTGATGCAGAGACTATTGGGGCTGCACTTACAGCTGCTGAGACGGGACACTTGGTTTTTGGAACACTCCACACAAACTCAGCACCGGGGACTATCAACAGAATTATTGATGTTTTTGATGGACAAGAACAAGCACAGATTCGCGCGCAACTTGCAACGTCTCTCATCGCCGTTGTTTCGCAAACTCTCATTCCTAAGATTAGTGGAGGAAAAGTTGCTACACAAGAGATACTCATCACAAACCCTGCTATTCAAAACCAAATAAGAGAAGACAAAGTCCATCAAATCTACTCACAAATGCAACTCAACCAAACCGAGACGCACATGACAACACAAACGCAACAACTTGTAGAACTCTTGAAAAAAAGAGTCATAGATAAGCACAATGCGATTAAAAACTCTAACAGACCAGAAGAGTTGATGAAGATTCTACACAATTTCTAAGTAAAGGGATTTGATATGCGATACTTAAAATTTATATTGTTTTTTGTTTTTTTTGTAAGTGCTTTGGAGGCTGATAATTGTATAGTAAATGGTGTCAATACTTATGGAACAGATCCAACAAATGTAGCTTTTGGAACAAATAGTGATATTACGAATCCTTCTAATTTGATTCCTACCACATCTATAACACTTAATGATTCAACGAATAATCAGACGTGTATAGTCGCTAACAATCCAACTGATTGTATTGCTTTAAGAACCACCTTTCCTTTTACAAGTTTTATGAAAAATCAAACAGTTGTTACTCCAACTATTGACCAAGTTTTTTCAAATTTATCAGCAGAAGCTACTGAAACTTATGAGGATGGTAATACTCATAGTGTTACCAGTAATAAAAATTATAATAATTTGAATATAACAAAATATACTCATATGAGTTTACAGACACAAAATAATCCCCTAAAAATTGATTCTTTACATATAGATGATATTAACTCTTCTCTTTATATTACAAGTCAAAATCCCTATGATTTAGAAATTAAAACTGTAAATATGGGAAATGCAGCAGATACCTTTTTAACACTTCACAATACACAGTATTTTAAAACACAAACTTTTAATCAAGCTCAGGATGCCAGTGTTATATTACCAAATATAGAAAGAATTGATGCCGGTGAATGGAACTTTAACGGAACTGGAGCTTGTTCACAGATAGAGGGAACACATGGAGATTATAGATTTAATACACTAGGAGATAACACAAATCTCAGTTCGATTATCATTAATGGTGCAGATAGAGTGTATGCTGGAAGTTTAGCAAGTAATAATATTTATCTTAAAACTGATACTCTTGCAATTAAAACAGACCTTACTCTTGGACAGTATGGAAAGATGTCTATTCAAACAAATACATCAAATGAAGTCAATGTCACTATTAATGGAAAATTTGACATAAAAAATAATTCTCAAGTCTGTTTAGCAGCTGGGGATTATTATTTTAATGATTTAAGTATAGGGGATGATGTTCATATTGACCCTATTGGTTCAGGAACTGTAAGAATTTTTGTAAATAATAATTTTACTGATGCAACTACATCAGGAAAAGGTTTTTATATTAACGAAGGGGGAGACCCTTCTAAAATGTTAGTTTATACAAAAAATGACTTAACAATTAATGACAATGTAGCAATCTCTGGACTCGTCATCTCTGATGAAAATATTCAAATTGGAGCTTCAAGTGCAACATCAAGTACTATTCAAGGTGCGACAATATCCAAAAATTTAAACATGGTAGCAAATGCTCATATTACATATGATAACTATGTTAATAATCTCAATAGCAACGATTCAAATTTAACTTGTGCTAGTCCAATACCAAAAACCCTCACTTATTCCAATAGTGGTCGTTGCCAATTTGTTTTTACTACACCGCCCTCTTGCCCTTCACCAACTAACACTAGTGGGGGGTCTTATTCTGCTCCTTATGGTTCCTTTAATATTATTGATGGTGCGACAATCTTGTCAAACAATGAAAATTCTACAAGTTTCACAAGTACTGACAATATTTTGCATACACAAATTATAAACAAAGATTTTAATGTTTCACTTGTCCATCTCAATTATGATGATTTAACTACACTTGACTCTGCATTTGATGGATATGTTATGGTAGATGTTGCTGATGCAAAATACATTACACAAGAAAATTCTTTCTCTTGCACGAATGCTGAGCAAATCTTTGATTTAGCAGGAGTTTACTCATTTAATGGAACAATTTCACCACATCCCTATAGTATGAATAATGTTCTTATAAACAAAATAACAAAGAATGCTACATTTAGAATAAAATATATAGACAGTGCTTCTCTGCATTGTTCGTCTACTCCTACAACGAAGGATGAACTTGAACAATGTTTAAGTGACAATGGATTATCTGATAGTAACTTATCGGTTGTTTGTGCAAGAAACAACTTTGCCGTTCGTCCAAAAAACTTTACTATTAGCAAAAGTGACAATAATTTCACAGTAAAAGCTGGACAAGACTTTAACCTTACTTTTCGAGCCTTAGATAATCTAGGAGCAAATGCTACTGATTATAATACATCGCTTCAAAATCTCGGTGTTTCTCCAAGTCTTACTTATTATGATGAAAAAAACATTACATGTTCAACAGGAATTGTAGCATTACCCTCTTCTAGTTTTATAAATGGTGAAACCAATACGAGTTTATCTTACAATGATGTCGGCGATATAAACTTCACACTGCAAGACACAAATGGCAGTGAATTTGCACTTGTTGATGCCAGCGATACAAGCGATGATTTAAGGTTAATTACTCCAGCGAGTGTAATGTTACATGTCCTTCCTCATCATTTTGGAATAAGTGCTACTTATTCCAATTTCAATCAAGGAACTTTCACATATCTTTCAAATGATTTAAATATGTCCTCTGTTCTTGATATAAATATTACAGCACAAACTAAACAGAACACACCAACAAAAAATTATAATAAACTCTGTTATGCACAAACTACAAATGCAAATATTGCATACTTAATTAATAATACACCAAGTAGTAGAAACTTAATATACGAAGAAAAGAATGGGAGCGAAATCAATGCTACAACTATCTCCTTAATAGATTTAAACTCTAGCTATTTTACAACAGACAATAATGGAACAGCAGAATTAATTATAAAAATAAATTCTGAACGTAATGTAAGTAACAGTATTAATCCCTTTGTTCTGAGTATAACCGATGTTAATATAACAGATGCCAATAATACAAAGGGGGGTATAACTCTTGATAAAAACAGCACTTTTATCTATGGAAGAACTCATGGCACACGACAACGTTTTAAAGGTCAAGATGGCAATGCTACACTTTACTACGAAGCCTATTGTAATGCAACAGATAGTTTCGGAGTAGTATGTGACAAAACCTTACTTCCAAATGGCACTTCTTCACTCTTCTCTGATGACCCAAGATGGTTTAAAAACACCTTGCATTCTCCAACAAATGATGGAAACATCTCACAAGTTACACAAAAAAATGGACTTGGATTTGTCACAGCTTCAACACTTTCTCAAACAAGTCCAGATAAAACAACCCTTCACTATAATCAAACAAGTTTTCCATACAACACTACCATGGACATTCACAGTTCTTCATGGCTCATTTATAACCACTACAATCCAAATGCACAGTTCAATGAGTTTGAAGTCGAATTTTTACAAGATGGGAACTGGACGGGAGAGCATGAAACAAATGCAACAACAGATAGAACGGCAACAACGATTACCAATAGGCGAACAATGTGGTAAGAGTCAAAACTGCCTTTACTCTCATTGAGCTTATTTTTGCGATTGTTGTTATATCTATTACCGTCATTTCACTACCAATGATGAATAATGTCATCTCAAAAGGTGTAGAAAAGAGTATTGTGCAAGAGGCTATTTTTTCAGCGGCAACAATCCTTCAAGAGACAACAACAGCCCATTGGGATACCCACTCTATGGAATCCATATACTCCTTAGCCAAAGTCATTGACATCAAAGGAGATTGTGAAAATAATGCTTCTTTAATTACTTATAGAAAACGACCCGGTCACATTGCACAGCCATTGCATCGAACATGTTTAGAGTCAAATGCTGTAACTACAGATAACAACACAACAACAAATCAGTCTGTTTTTGTCAATACTTCAAGTAATAGAGCTTCTGGATATAAAACAGACTATAATGCGACCGTTGATATCACTCGCCCTGCTCTCTTTAATGGCTCAAATAACACCAACATGAAAAAAATCACGATTAGTATAAAAGATGGTAATTCTATCATTACCTCTCTCCATACCTATACTGCCAATATTGGTGAAATTGACTACTACAAGAAAGGCTACTAAGATGTTTAAACGCAGTGCATTTACCATGATTGAACTCATTTTTGTTATCGTCATCATGGGAATCATCGGAAAATTTGGTGTAGAGTTTTTAGCACAAGCTTACAAAAGTTTTATCTTTTCAAAAGTCAACCATGAACTCCAATCAACAAGTGAGCAAGCTGTAGAAATCATTGCAAAACGACTTGAAAGTCGTATCAGAAGCTCTGTAATCGCTCGCACAGCCACTACTTCAACACCTATACCTATTGCTTCTGCTTCGGGAAATTCCTACACAGTACTTGAATGGATTGCTACTGATGACGATGGCTTTAGAGGAACTACAAAACCGCTTTGGAGTGGGATTATAGATGTTGATAATCATGATGCGAACAGCTCTATCTTGGTATCTCCCGAGACAAATACAAGTGCAACTTCTGCACTTATTTCTGTTTTATCTGATGGGGATAGCAATATTTCTACAAGTGCCATTTATTTTGTAGGGTCTAATAGTAACACTATTACTGATTATGGTTGGGATGGCAATATCACTCGTATAAATTCTCAAAAAGGTGCCATACACCCTATCACATCCAATGCCACCTTAGACCAATTTGTCTCCTCTACAGGAAGTGACTTCAGTGGTGTAGATGTTTATGAGTACTATAAACTCGCTTGGACTGCTTATGCTATTGTTTATGAAGCAGGCACAAATGGAAAAGGTACATTGAGACTCTATTGGGATTATCAACCTTGGCTCGATAGCGATGGTAATGGTGTCAGCGACCAGTACGACACAGCACCACATGTAAAAAGTGCCATTCTTATGGAAAATGTCAGCACATTCCAATTTATGTCTATAGGTTCTATTATGAAAATTCAAGTCTGTACAAAAAGTGACTTAGTTGAGGAGTACTCTTTATGCAAAGAAAAAACCATATTTTAAAAACTTCTCGTAGTGGTATAGCTATGATTATGGCGATTATTGCCATTGTCATCATCTCAACACTCATGGCACTTGCTCTTTCCCTGACTGCACAAACGACAAAAAGAACAACAGATTTGTATCTTTATGAACAAGCAAGTCTCCTTGCCAAAAGTGCCACAGAGTATGCTCTTCTCAAGATTGCAGAAGATGGTGCTTGTTCACATACCAATGACTTAAATTTTAAGCAAGATAAAATTTATGATATTAATATCTCTCTTAAATATATTTACACAAGCCCTAATCCTTGTACAGCTACTCAAATATATACAACAGTCGAGACTCCTGAACAAAATGGTTCTATTCTCATAGATGTTGCAGTAAGTGTAAACGATAGTACAGTAGCAACTGAACCGATTCGATACTTTAAGAGAACTTTACAAAAGCTATAAAACACTTTAGCCTTTTATATGTTTACTTATCTCTTGCGGTTTTCCTATGTAAAAACCTTGTGCATAGTCAACACCTAGCTCTTTGACAACAGCTAAAATCTCAGCAGACGAGACAAACTCTGCAATAGTTTCAACATGGAGTTTTTTAGCAAGATCGACTATGGTTTCTACCATTATTCGTGAGTTGTGATTTTTATCTATATCGGAGATAAGAGAAGCATCTATTTTGATATAATCGACTGGAAGATTTAAGATGTGTGAAAAGTTCGCATACCCAGAACCAAAATCATCAAGTGCTATCTTAATCCCATAGGAGCGAATTTTCATACAAAAATTATAGACTTTTTCATAATCATTAAAATCTTCTGTCTCTAAAAGTTCAACTGTTAAGAGTTCATTATATTCATAACTATCTAGCAATTCAAAAAGGTATTTCATTGTTGTATCGTTATCAATGTCTGATAAAGAGATATTGAGAGAACATGGGATTTTATATTTGGCAATGACTCCAAATGTGTTCTTAATTACAGCATGTGTGATTTTATAGTAAACACGATTTGCTTTGGCAACATTGATAAAATTAAAGGGTGGAATAATTTTTCCATTCTCGTCTTTAAGACGGACTAAAGACTCATACTTTGTAGGCTTAGCACTGTTTTGAATAGGAAGAATAGGTTGAAAATACGAGAGGACAGCATCTCTAGTGAAAGCACTCACAAGTTTTTTATGGCACTCTCTATCTTCTTGATGAATTTTTTCAAGCTCTTTATCTTCATCAAAGATAGAGAGTTGAATATTTCTTTTTTTAGCATCTTTCAGTGCCATATCTGCATAGGCCAACATCTTTTTGTTCCCACTAAAAGAGATTCCTGCACTCATCATAAATTGAAAAGATTTATCTTCGTATACAAAATGCTCGGTCTTGTATTTTTCAAGTATTGACTCTATTATCTCTATAAAAATTTGTGTAAATGTTATCTTTTCATTCGTACAAACTATACAAAACTCATCCCCTCCTATATGATAAAGCACTACATCTTCTATAGTAATCTGCTCTTTTAGAAATTCTGCAGTAAGTTGGAGTGCAATGTTTCCTATCTCTTCACCATAAATATCATTAAATGACTGAAATTTATCTATATTTAAAATTGCCATTTTACTAAAGTTATCAGTTTTAATATCTTCTAGCAGTTTATTTCTGTTTGGTAGTCCACTTAAAAAAGATGTATAGATTTTATCATGCAGTTCTTTACTCTTTTTAGCTATCTCTTCTTCTAAATCATCATTATATTTTAAAAGCTGTATCTGTGCATTTTTTAGCCCTTCTTCTGCTGCTTCCGTTTTAGTGAGTTGCTTTTTAAGGTAATGATGTAATTGTGTAAATTTATATATAGAAAAACTTATGAGAAACAGAGCAATTAAAAATGAAAATACTAAAGTATTACGGCTATTGTTATTGTTTGTTTCTAGTGCTTGGATATTTGTATATAGTTGTTTATTTGAAATATCTATAAGGTTTTGGGTATCTTCAGAAAACTTAATTGTTATCGCGTTAAAGCCAACAAGTGCATCCTCTATATCTATCTCATCTTCTGTCTTTATAGCTTCAAAAAGTGATTGTTGCACAATCGCATAAGCAACTACTCTTTTTTTAATAATGTCAAAAGTATTTTTAAATTGAGATAAAAGTTCAGGGTGTTTGACGATGAACTTTTCTAGTACAAGAACATCATGATGAATATCATCAGAAGATTCTAACTCTTGCACTTTCTCATTTTTATGATGCAGCAAGATTTTTTGTAAAATATGCGTCTGATTTTTTTTAATGTCATAGTTTAATTTATGTGTGTAGTAATTTAAATTTATCTGATCATTACTTAAATATCTTAACATTTTGTTATTTGTATCAATATTTTCATAACTTAATATCAATGGAAAAAGTAAAAAAAGGAAGCTAATAACAATAGTGAAGTATATTTTACTCTGCATTTTCATAAGTTTAGAACCTTGCTTCTAAACTCATAGAAAAAATACTTTGTGTTGCATCTTTTGCAGCTGGTTCTCCAAAGTGCCAGCCACTTCCTGTATAGTCTTCATGAATATTAAGATAAGAGAGTTTTGTATTTAAATGTCTTGTATATTTCCAAACACCATAAAGTTCATAAGCACTTCCACGTGTTGCAAGCTTGTTAAACATATCTTCTGCACCTTGAGTGGCACTAAACCAGTACTTACTTCCATAGTTATACTCTGCACCTACATTCCAGTTTGCATTGATGTCATATTTTGTTCCGAGATATATAGAGTATCCATTTGAATTTACCATCGTTCCACTTGCATAAGTAGCTTCTGTAAATCCTACTTTTCCATCTTTTGTGAGACCATCAGCAAGTGTCTGTCCCGGATTGTTTGCATTTGTTGCAGTTATCTGATAATCATCTTTTTGACCATTAGGATGTGGGTTTGAAAGTGCAGTGTGTGCAAATATCATTGTATTGGTAGCTAAAAACTTCTCTACATCAAGACCAAAACCAAAGGTTACCATAGTTCCAAGTATATGTGAGTCTGAGGAACTCACATCTGGACCTAAGTAGGGATGTGCTTTCAAGTCATGGAGTATATTTACACCAAAAGAGAGGAGAGACGAGCCAAAGAGATTAAACTTTGTGTCTCCATAAAGACCCACTATATCTGCATTGTCAATATTTTCTCTATTACATTGATACGGGTAAAAATTTTCTCTCAATGTATAGGGCTTCGCTAAAATAATTCGAGCATAACTGTTCTTCCCTAGTTTTTGTGTGCCTATCATTCCATAAGTATTCATATCGAACACAAGTGCGGGAAACATAGAGTTTCTTTTTTTGCCCTGTTCATACTGCATAGGTGTTCCACCTGTAGTGGGCAGGATACCAAAAGAGAAAGTAAAAGCATAAGGAGAATTTTTGTTAGCTGTATAGTCAACATAAGCACGGTCTACATCAAAAGCACTCCCAGAAGTACCTGTTTGAATATCTCGCGACAAGATACAAATTCTTTGATTTGATTGCGATGAATTCATATAAAGCATACGTCCATGAAATTTTATCTTATCAAAATCTGCATCCATATTTAAACGAAAGCGGATAGAAGAAGCAATGTCATAATTTTTTGTAAACTCATCACGCCTTTGCTCGCCATTGAGAGGGTTTGCAGGATCTCTTATAGGTGTATTTTCACCTGCTATTTTACCACTTGTATAATTAAACTTATCAAAACGCAACATCAACTCAGGAGAAAAATTTATCTTATCTAAAATAGCTTTTTTTTCAACCTTTTCAATAATAGGGATTCTCTCATCTAAATCTTCTTGATGGTATTTTACTTGTTCTTTTAAAAGTTGCACCTCTTTTTGAAGTGCTTCTATTTTGGCAAGAATATCCGCATTGGATGCAAGGAGTGCTATAGGGAGGGTGAAAAGAAATAGTTTTTTCATAATTATAATCCTGGTACTATGGGTTGTTCTGAATCTGCAGCATGTTTAATAAGGTAAATTTTGAGTTTGTTTCTTGTGCAAAGAGGGATACCTTCAAGTTTATACCGTACAAGATGTCTTTGCGATGAAAAAATCCTTTCCCACTGGACTGTAGCTTTTGTACCTGCCTGAAGATTCAAATCTTTTGCAAGTTGAGAAATATTTTGAGTAGCAAACAGTGAAATAGATAAAAGAGATACTAAAAATAATTTTTTCATAAGGTAATTATACAATAGGAAATATTATAAAAATGTTAATCTAGACTTATATATTATTTTTAAATTGGATTTATTTGAAGTGGTGACCCCGAGGAGAATTGAACTCCTGTAACATGGATGAAAACCATGGATCCTAACCGCTAGACGACGGGGCCACTTTTTGTAGTTGTTATGGTGTCCTGTGATGGATTCGAACCATCGGCCACATCATTAAAAGTGACGTGCTCTACCAGCTGAGCTAACAAGACATGTTCTCTGTGTTAAGAGGTCGAAATTATAGACAAATTCTATTTGTTTGTCAAGAAGAAAGTACACAAATTTAAAAATTTACTTATTTACTCGATTTTAAGGGTAAAAAAGTTTTACCAATCATTAACTCCATAGTATTATAATTCCACCACAACATAATGAGGTAGAAAAAAATGATTAGTAAAATTCAAGCAGTAAAAAAAGAAGTAAGTAAGGTTGTCGTTGGACAAGAGAAGATGATTGATTCTCTTCTTATCGCCCTCCTCTGTGAAGGGCATATACTTATAGAAGGTGTTCCTGGACTCGCAAAAACTACGACAGTAAATGCACTCTCAAAAGCATTGGGTTTAGACTTTAAACGTGCACAGTTTACTCCTGACCTTTTACCTTCTGATATTTTAGGTGCAGAGATTTACGACCCGCAAAACAATCAGTTTAAAATCAAGAAGGGTCCAATCTTTACAAACCTTTTACTCGCCGATGAGATAAATCGTGCGCCTGCTAAAGTCCAATCAGCCCTCCTTGAAGTGATGCAAGAAAAACAAGTGACTTTAGGAGACACAACTTTTAAACTGACACCTCCATTTTTTGTTATGGCAACACAAAACCCTGTAGAGCAAGAAGGTGTCTACCAACTTCCAGAAGCACAACTTGACCGTTTTATGCTCAAACTCGTCGTTGATTACAACTCAAAAACAGAAGAGTTAGAGATAGCCCGTCGTATCTCTAGCGGGAAGAACGAAACGATTGAAGCAGTTTTAAATGCACAAGATTTAGATGCACTCAAAACAAGTATTGCAAAAATTCATGTCGATAGTGAAGTTGAAGAGTACATGATAGAACTTGTAAATGCTACAAGAAATCCAGCTGATTATGGACTCCAAGAGATTGCTGAGTATATCCAGTTTGGAGCTTCACCGCGTGTGAGTATAGATATGTTTAAAGCTGTCAAAGCGATGGCATTTATGCGAGGGAAAGATTTTGTAACACCTGTGGATGTTGCCTACATTGCAAAAGAGTTGATGCGACACCGTATTGTGCTAAGTTATGAAGCAGAAGCGGAAGGTAAAACGACTGATGAAATCATCCAAAAAGTGCTTGAAACAGTAGCTATACCATAGGCAAGTGTTGTGAGTAAACTACAAAAAATCTTAGTAAGAGCCAGACGCCAAGTCTTTTCAGAAATGGTAGGAAACAATCCTTCTATCTTTCAAGGAGAAGGCTATGACTTTATCGAACTTCGTGAGTATATGGCGGGAGATGACATTCGTCGTATTGATTGGAACATTACTGCAAAGATGCAAAAACCCTACATCAAAATCTTTCGTGAAGAGAGAGAACTCAATGTTGTCATTGCTTCTGTCCTCAATGGAAGTGTCCACTTTGGTGCCAAAAAATTCAAACAAGATGTGATTGCTGAAGTAGTTGCCCAACTCTCTTACTCCACACTTAAAAATGGCGATTTGCTCACATCCTATATCTTTACAGATACCATGGTTTCTCACAACAAACCAAGTAAAAAAATCCATCAAGTACAAAAGAGTGTTAGTGATATTTTAGACTTTCATGCCCTTAACCAAAAATCAAACCTCAAAGCAATGGCAGATACTTTATATAAACGACTCAGACGCAAATCTCTCATCATTCTTGTAGGTGACTTTTTTGAGATACCAGACTTTAAACTTTTAGCAAAAAAGCATGAAGTTGTTTGTGTGATTGTCCGTGACCACTTAGAAGAGACCCCTCCAAAAATGGGCTTTGCTTCTTTAGTCGACCCTGAGAGTGGTGCAACTTTAGAGGGTGATTTCAATACACACTCTGTAAAAGAGTATACAAAAAGAGTCCATGAACACGATAGAAAACTCTTTGAAACTTTACGAAAACATCAAATTCGTTTTACAAAAGTCTATACAAACGGTGGTGTTAGTGTCGCACTACGAAGACTTTTTGAGGGGAAATAATGCAAAACAAACTACCTGAAATACCCATCCATGACATCAAACCACTTTTAGAGATTCAAGAGTATTCACTCTACACATTTTTAGCACTGCTCGTGTTTGTCTTCATCATTTTAGGGATAATCATTTACTTTACATTTAAGTATTTTCAAGGTCGTAATGCTTTCAATGTTCGCAAGGAAGCCTTTGCACATCTGGAAAAATGTAATCTCGACAACACAAAAGAGAGTGCCTATGCACTTACTTTACATGGAGCAGTCTTTAAAGATGATAGCCCGAGACACACTGAAATGTTTGCAAACTTAACAGAGCGACTCGAAGCATACAAATACAAAAAAAATGTCGATTCTTTTGATGATGAAGTAAAAGGATATATAGAACTCTATAAAGGGATGATAGATGTTTAATCACTTGTATTTTGAGTTTCCATTTTTTGCTTTACTCCTTGTTCTTTTCATGCTTTGTGAAAAGTTTTGTAAGATGAAGGTACCTTCTATCTACTTTCCTCATGCAAAACAGTTTTTAAAAAGTTCTGTAGCAAGTTCAAAGTTACTTTTTTTTCTCAAATGGATCACAATTATCATGCTTGTTTTAGCAATTATGAGTCCTGTAAAAGATGAAACATATGAACTAAAACCAAAAAATGGGCATGAAATAGCCATGATTTTAGATGCTTCACAATCAATGCAAGCACGAGGGTTTGATGACAACAATATCAATCTCACACGTTTTGATGTTGTCAAATCTATCGTAAGTGACTTCATATCAAAACGCAAAAGTGATAACATAGGGCTTGTTGTTTTTGGGGCTTACTCTTTTATCGCTTCACCACTTACCTACGATGCACATATCTTAAATCGTATCGTCTCACAACTCCAGATTGGTATGGCAGGAAAATATACCGCCCTTTATGAATCTTTAGCACAAGGTGTCAATCTTCTCAAAATGACAAAAGCCAAGTCAAAGATTGCCATTTTACTTACCGATGGCTACAGTACCCCTAATGTAGATAAAGTACCCTTGCAAGTCGCAATAGATATGGCAAAAAAAGAGGGAATTAAAGTCTATCCTATTGGAATAGGTTCCCCTAATGGTCGAGATAGCTATAACAAAGCAGTCCTTGTCAAAATCGCTAAAGAAACAGGTGGTGTTGCCTTTGGAGCCTCAAATGCAAGTGAACTTTCAAATATTTATAAACGTATCAATGCCCTCGAAAAAAGTAAAATCAAAAATGAGAGTTATACTTACTTGAAATATTATTATATTTATCCCCTTTTTATAGGTTTCTTATCACTCATTTTCTATGTATTTTTACGGAACAAAAGAGGAGCTGTCTCATGATTTTTCTACATCCAAATATGCTTTATCTTCTCATCTTAGTGGTCATTTTATTTGCCCTACTTCTCACACAAAAAGAGTCTCATGCTCATTTTTTTAGTCAAGAAGTCATGGATAGACTCCGAGTGAGTGCCAACACTTTACCCCTAAAAGTCCGTAATGGACTTTTCTTTTTAGTAGCAATGTTACTCGTCCTAGCACTTGCTAATCCTGTCATACAAGAAGGAAAAGTAGAAGTGAAAGCAAAAAGTGCGGACATTATGCTTGCCTTAGATATCTCAGACTCTATGCTTGCAAAAGATATCTACCCAAATCGATTAAAGGCTGCCAAACAAAAAGCAATAGAGCTTTTAAAACTCGCACCCAACGAACGCATCGGAGTTATCGCCTTTGCAAAAAACTCCTACCTTGTTTCACCCCTCAGTTTTGACCATAATGCTGTTGAATTTTTACTCCGTCAGCTCAACACTTCTTCTATCACAGAAAAAGGAACAAATCTTTTAGCAATGCTAGAAACTTTAGATAAAAGCATTCATAAAAAGACACAAAAGTATCTCCTTCTTTTCAGCGATGGTGGAGACAAAAAAGATTTTTCTAAAGAAATCAGCTTTGCAAAATCTAAAGGTATTACCGTTTATGTTTTAGGTGTGGCTACAAAAAAAGGCGCACCTATTCAGAGAGAAGATGGAAGATTTATCAAACAAAATGGCAAGATTATTGTCTCGAAGCTGAATGAAAACATCGCCAATCTTGCAACAAAAACAGGAGGTGTTTACATCAAAAGTGTTCGCTCAGATAAAGACATCCAAGCAATGCTAGAAGAGATTGAAAAGCACACTCAAAAAAGAGCCTTAAAATCAGAAGAGATACAACGCTTTGAACCACTCTTTTACTACCCTTTAGGATTGGCACTCTTCCTTTTACTTATCGCAAGCTCTTCTCGTTATAAACGCACTCTCTCAGTGCTAAGTGCATTTTTACTTCTCTCTGGCATACACCCACAAAATGCAAATGCAAGTTTACTTGACTTCATGCAAGTTCATAATGCCAATGTTGCTTATGAAAAAGGAGCTTATAAAAAAGCTGAAGATGCCTATGCTCATTTTGCACAAACAAGTGACAATCCAGAGAGTTACTACGATGCAGGAAATGCACTCTACAAACAAAAGCAGTATCTTCAAGCAAGAAAATCTTACGAAAAAGCACACTTTAGAGATAAAAATAAAGAGGCACAAAGACTTGCCAATATCGGCAATACTTATGTCAAAGAAAAAAAACAAGCTGCTCTCAAAAAGGCAATCCAATCCTATGAACAATCTTTACAATTAAAAGAGGATAAACAAACACGAGAAAATTTAGAGATGGTGAAAAAAGCCTTGCAAAAACAACAGAAGCAAAAGCAAAAGCAAAAGCAAAAACAAAACAAAAAAAACAAGCAAAATAAAAAGCAGAAAAAGTCCGATAAAAAGAAAGACTCAAAAGATAAGAAAGATTCTAAACAGCAGAAAAAATCGGATGAACAATCAAAAGACACAAAAGAGACACAAAAACCAAAGCAGAAGTCTCAAAAAGAAAAGGACAAAGTAAAACAAGAGCAAAAACGCAAACAAGAAGCACAAAAGAAGAAAAAAGAAAAACAGAAGGCACAAGAGTTAAAAAAAGGAAAGGCACAAGCACCAGACCCACAAAAGATGAGTACACAAGAAGAGAAAAAATGGCTCAAAAAACTCAATCAACAGCAAAACACCTATATGTATAGACTCAATGTCCCAAATCATTATAAGGAGAAAGATACAAATGAAAAACCTTGGTAAAATACTATTTGCTTTATTTGTTTTACAAACTGCTATCTATGCAGGTGTTGTCGCCAGTGTCGATTACAACAAAGTAACTATTGGTGAAACGGTAACATACTCTATAAAATCAACCAATGCAAACATAGATAGACCGATAATAAATACACTGTGTGGCACAAATGTTATTGCCACTGCATCACAAACAAATATAGAGATGATTAATGGAGGATACACGCGAACAAAAATTTTCAACTATACCTTTATGCCTCGTAAGACATGTACAATTTCACCCATTTCATTCAAGATAGATAGCAAAACAGAGCAAACAGCTGCTATTAAAGTTGCTGTAGTTGCCGCAAAAAAAGATGCAAATGCAGACTTTGTTATAGACTTGGTCAGCAAAAAAAGAGAAGTATTTGTAGGGGAACCTTTTGTTGTTGAAATGCTCGTTAAACAAAAACATAATGCCCAAGCCTTAGATAGCAAATTTATCGCACCAAAAATGAATGGGTTTTGGGTGAGTGGTGAACCCAAACAATCAAAATATGATGATGGCACTTTTGTCATCACAAAATTAACATATACACTTTCCGCACAACATGCAGGTTCACTCAGTATCACGCCTGCACAGTTAGCCGTTGCGAAGAGAAGTAATACACGTGATAGTTGGGGTTCGTTTATGCAAGATGTCAAATGGAAAAGTTACTTTTCTAATGCCCTCACAATCAAAGCAAAAGCAATTCCTCAAGGGGCAAAATTTATAGGAGATTTTTCTATTGCTGCAAGTGTTGATAAAAAAGAAGTCAATCCAAATGAAGCTATCAATGTGACTATACGAATCCATGGAAATGGGAATCTTGAAGATATAGAGAGCTTTAAACCCTCCATCCAAGATGTCAGTGTATTTGACGAAAAACCAGTTATAAAAGCAAATGACTTCACCCAAAAGATAGCACTTGTTGGAGATAGTGATTTTATGATTCCTTCTTTTCATCTAACATTTTACAATCCAAAAACAAAAACAAAAGAAACCATACAAACACAAGCGATAAAGATTACCGTCCATGGAGCAAAAGCGAAACAAGCCCTAGAGATAAAACGTAGTACACCAACTCCACAACTCCTTCACCCAACAAACCTCCAAACACAGGAAAAATCCTTGGCTCTTTGGCAAGTTGTACTTATCTTTGTCAGTGGGCTGTTCATCGGTCTTGCGCTTATGTTTTTTAAACCATGGGAAAAACTGAAACGAGAAAAATCTTTTGATGTAAAAGATGAAAAAAAACTCCTCATCAAACTTTTACCATATAAAGAGGATGTAGATGTACAAACCATTACAGATGTTTTAGAAGAAAATATCTATACTCAAAAGAAACAAACTATAGATAAAAAACTTTTAAAAGTAGTCTGTAAACGCTACGATATTTTTTAACTCAAAATATCGTGTAGCTTTGTTCCATCAGACATATCTTGATGAACCTTCTCCCACTCGTCATTTTGAATAGATGCTTTGAGGCTACTGAGTTCATGTTCAAAGAGTTCGATAGCTTCAAGAATATTCTCTTTGTTTTGACGAAAAACATCTTCCCACATATAGGGAGAACTCTTTGCTAAACGGCTCATAGAGCGAAAACCACCTGCAGCAAGGGCTAAAATGTCATTCTTTTTTTCTTGTTTCATGACGGTATTTGCGATAGAGTAAGAGATAGCGTGTGGCATATGCGAAATAAATGCAGCATGGCGGTCATGTTCTTTTGCTTTCATAAAATATTTTTTCATATGTAAGGATTTGAAGATTTTTCGAGCTATTGCTTGTTGTGTTTTCCCACTTTCCTCCAAATCACAAAGAACAACCACTTTATCATCATAGAGTCCTTCAATCGCTGCAGATGGACCAAAGTTTTCTGTTCCCGTCATAGGGTGTGCAGCGATAAAATTTTGGCGAATACAAGACGGGATAGAAGCTACAATCTTCTCTTTTGTACTCCCTAAGTCAATGATAGTTACGGATGGAGCTACATCTTTCAACTCTTTCATAACAGCAATAATACCATTAACAGGAATAGCCAAAAAGATAACATCCGCCTCTTTAAGTGCTTCAAATGATACAATTTTATCTACTAGATTAAGGGCTATAGCCTGCTTTTCATGTTCTTTATTGTGGTCATATCCTATGACTGAATTTACATAACTAAATTGTTTTAAAGAGAGTGCTAAAGAACCACCCATTAAGCCGAGACCTATAATTGCTATATTCATATTTACTACTTTATATTGATGAGAAAATTATAACTAATTTACTTGGAGTTCATACTTTATTGGAACTTTTAAGTACAATTTTTCTTTTGGTTTAGGAAATTTACCAGATAAACCTTCGATAGTTTGCAGTGCTGCTCGACTTAAAATCGAACTCGGTGAAGAGAGTACTTCTATCTGACTTACTTTTGCATCTTTGTTGATTTCAAAATGCACCATTACAACCCCAATGATACCTCTCTTTCTTGCTCGTCGAGGATAGTATAAATTGTCTTGAAGTAATCTTGCAATTTTATCTAAGTGATTATCCATATACTCCTGTTCCAATGATATTTGTGGTGTTTGCACTCTTTGCTTTTGTTCTTTTTGTATTACTATAGAAGGCGGAGCTATCACAGCCACTTCTTTTTGTCTTGTATCTTGAGTTTTTTGTAAAACAGGGGTTTTTTTTAAAACAGGGGTTTTTTTTAAAACTTTTTTTGGAAGAACTTTTTTTACTTTTACTATCTTTTTATAAACTTTTTTCTTTTTTTCAGTTTTTTTCACAATTTTTTTAATAACTTTCTTTGGAAAAACTGCTTTTTGTGTTTCTTGAGGTATATAAGTACTTAAATGTATACTAATGAGTCTTTCTTTTTGCTTTGGTTTTGTTACGAGAGTAGTTACTTGATAGATTCCATAGAGTATGAATCCTACCAAGAGATGAATAATGACAGAAAAAAAAAGCGAAGGTGCATGTTTTTTTGTCATTATTTTAAAAATTAAATAGTATGTTTAAATGTATAAAAGATAAGAAACTATATTGCTTCTGTATCTGTTTCACCTGTACGGATTCTAATGATTTGTTCAATCTCACTTACGAAGATTTTACCATCTCCAATTTTTCCAGTACGTGCTGCTTCAACAATCGCTGCTGTCACTTTTTCAACATCATCACCAGATACTACCATTTCCATTTTTACTTTTGGTAAAAAATCTACCACATACTCTGCACCACGGTAAAGTTCACTATGCCCTTTTTGACGGCCATACCCTTTTACTTCGCTAACAGTCATACCTTCAATTCCGATTTCAGCTAATGCATCTTTTACATCTTCAAGCTTAAAAGGTTTAATAATTGCTTCTACTCTTTTCATATTTTAACTCCAAATATTTAAGTAAGAGAGA